>DATDLS010000015.1:0-19536 GCA_036519195.1 Occallatibacter sp.
CTGCCCTGCCCCTGTGGAAGCTGCGCTCAGTATCGCGGCCGTCACGAGAAGACCTTCGAAAGCGTACTGGGGCCATTGAGACTTGAGCGCGCTTACTATTACTGTGAGCAATGCCAGAGCGGATTTTGCCCGCGCGACGGGGCGTTGGGACTTGGATTGTTTTCCTTGACGCCTGGAGTTTTGCGCATGACGGCCAGTACGGCATCGCTGGTGAGCTTCGAAGAGAGCTCTGGGCTGCTCCATGAGTTGGCGGGGGTGGAGGTCAGCGCCAAGCAGGTGGAACGAGCCGCTGAATCGCTGGGAGCCGAGATCGCCGAGGCGGAAAAGAAGCAAATGGACAAGACAGGCGAAGTGGCTCCCACCATGTACCTGGGAATGGATGGTACCGGAGTACCGATGCGCACCCAGGAAGTCATCGGTCGCGCCGGCAAACAAGCCGATGGCTCCTCGAAAACGCGTGAGGCCAAGCTGGTTACTATCTGGACTGCCGAATCTCGCGACGATGAAGGCAAACCCATGCGCGATCCTGGATCGGTCACCTACTCGGCAGCCATTGAGAGCGCAGCTACTCCTGATACCAGCTCTCAGCTGTCAGACTTCGCCGAGCGTGTATCCCGCGAGGCAAATCGCCGTGGCTTCAATGAAGCCCCCCGCCAAGCGGTGCTCGGCGATGGCGCTGCCTGGATATGGAATTCAGCCCAGGAGTTATTCCCCCAGGCGATTCAGATTCTCGACCGGTTTCATGCCAAGGAACATATCAGCGACATAGGAAAACTCCTCTTCCCCGATGGCATTGAAAGGAAGAATTGGATTCAAAGCCGCTATGACGAACTCGATCAGGGCCGCCTGGCAGCCCTGGTCAAAGCGCTACACGACAGCGCGAGCAAATGCAAAGAGGCGCTCGATTGTATTCGCTATACCTGGAACAATCGGAGCCGAATGCGACACCGAAAATTTCACCTACAGGGATTATGTACTTCGAGCGGCGTCGTGGAGGCGGGCTGTAAAGTTGTGGTCGGCACACGACTCAAACGCGCCGGCATGCACTGGACCGTAAAGGGCGCAAACGCCATCATCGCCCTGCGCTGCTCGAAACTCAGTGGACGCTTCGAAGATTTCTGGGAGTCACGCGAAGTTCAAGCGAAAGCGGCCGCATGAACCCATCCCTGAAATTTGGCGTGCTCCCGTCGGACATGCGTGATACTTCGTTGGCTATTATTGTCCCCCCCGCGAAAGTAAAATGGGTCAGACTCGTGTTTTGAAACGATCTCCGGGTTGACTTACCGCTAATTTGGAGAGCTACGAAGTCCAAACCGCCGAATCTTGGGTCCGGAAAGGAAGTGGAAGAGTTTTCGGCAGGTCGAATCAAACGAACGCTGCTCTTCCTCCGAGCCATGGTGGATCAGTGGCCCGCCTTCTTCATCGAGGGCCTTGAGCAAAAGATCCTTTGCTGGAAGCTTTCTGAGCTTGGGCGTTTCGTTCATGTCGCGGACCAACTCACCCCCCAACACCCACAGGTTGCCTATGTGCTTGCGGATCGTCTTGCGGGATAAATCGGAGGATACGAGCTGTTCGAGAAAAGGCCGGAAACAGGCAATCAGCTGCTCGCCGGGAGGAATATCTTTTTCCACTCCCATCCAGGAGTTCGGCCACTCCACCAAGTCGGCGCCGTAAGAGGCCAGATCCGGATGCGTAGCCGGGATGTCTTTCGCTATTGTGGAAGGAGTCGTCTTTTTCTTCGCCATGGAACTTGTCACGATTCTAAACCGCTGCCATCGTTTTCCGGGTTTTGTTTACCAGACCGCTTCCATATAGTCGCCAAGATGAATGATGCCCTCGACCAGGTCCGCGCCGACGAAGCTCGCCGCATGAAGCAGGATGGCTATCTACCTGTCCTCAGAAAATCTCGCTGGTGCCTGCTTAAGCGCAAGCAAAACCTCACTGGCCGCCAAAAATATCGTTTGCGTGACTTGCTCCAGTACAACCTCAAAACCGTCCGCGCATACTTGCTCAAAGAATCCTTCCAGCAATTATGGGAGTATTACTCCACCGCATGGGCTGCCAAATTCCTCGATGCCTGGTGCCACCAGACCATGATCTCCCGCATCGAACCGATGAAGAAAATTGCCCGCACCATTCGCAAGCACCGCGAACTCATCCTCAATTATTTTCGCGCTCATAAAGCTCTTTCCAGTGGCGTCGTGGAAGGACTCAACAACAAAGCAAAAGTCACCATGAGAAAATCATATGGCTTCCGAACTTTCCCTGTCCTCGAACTTGCTTTATATCACTCACTTGCAAAACTTCCTGAACCTTCACTTACCAACGATTTCTTCTGACGAGTCATAAAAACTACCGGCACTTCATCGTTGAATTTCTGCAGCAATTGTGGGTCGGCATCAACATCCACCTCGCGCCATTGGAACTCGGCGTCGCCCTGGACTTCTGCGAGCGTCTCCTTGACTACCTCGCAGAGATGAGATCCTTTGCGCGAATAGACGACTACCTCGTGCATAAAGGATCCCCGTGCCCCATGATTGTGCCGATCGGAAAAAGACCCCGCGCTGTGCCGCTCAATTGACCCACTCAGTTGCATCGTCTTCGTCTTCCTCGTCTTCCTCGTCTTCCTCGTCTGACATTGGTTGAGACATCGCGATGGCCTCGTCGGCCGCCTCAGCTATTTCTTCGTCGTCAGACGCGGCAAGGTCTATCAATATTTCCCCTGCTTCCTGCGGACGGATACTGGAGGCGGCACCGATAGCAGCAAGCAGCAACGGCTTTGGGGTGCCAGCGTCATTGAGGAGCGCGATGATGTAAGGCCAGGCCGCGTCCAGTTCCCAGTTGCCAGCCGCGATGACTGCCTGGTAATGAATCTCAGGATCGGCGCTTTTCAAGGCCTCCAGTATCTGATTATCAAAACCTCGAACCCAGCGCATTGAAAACACTGCCGTCAGCATCCAGTCGTCGTCCCCGCTGGAGTCGGCTACCATGATAGCGTTCTGGTGCCAGTCCTGGGGGGCTCGCACCGAGGCTTCCAGAATTCGCCGCCGTACTTCCTTGGGGTTGCTCTGATCGAGGTAAAGTCTGTGGAGCGTGTCCTGGATGTTGCGAAAAGTGCGCTCGAAAATGGGTACGGCACCTGGATCTTCGAACCCATCCATGTCCGCCTGTTCGAGTACTGCCCCGAGGGAGATTACCGCTCTGGCCCGCAGTTTCTCTGGCTCCTCGGCATCGCGTACGATCGCTATCAAGGCATCAGCCAGATCGTCGTTGATAACGGTAAAATCGCCTGCCAGTTCGGCGGCCATGAGCCGGTCGGACTCTTGGGCCCGACTATCATTCAGAATCTTCTGAAACATCTTCCCGGCATCGCTTGGCCAGTCCCAAGGTGGTGTGTCTATCAGAGTCTTAAGGTTCACTTTGCCCCCCTCCTGCGTTCTGTTTCATCAGGCGATTCGCAGATAACGTCACGAGCTAAAGCGCACCCGTGCGACATTCTGCAGTTTTCTTCTTTATCTTATATCCGGAAGGGAGACCAGGACATTTTCCGGGTAAGGTAACGTTTGGCCATCATCGGCCCGGAACTCAAAAGATCAATAATAGGTATCGTGAAAATTCAAGCGCGTCTCTTCATTTTGCTCGCCCCTGATGCGCCCGTCGGAGTCGTCATCCGTCGCGGCCCAAGCAGTCAGGTGCTTCTTATCAAGTGGGACCTTGAGAAGGACACGTTTGAACACGGCCAGTGGCTAAAGGCAAGAGTGTACGAGCGACGTTGCGATCTATCACCTGACGGGGAATCGCTCGTGTATTTTGCTTCCGATCAACGCAGAGCAATGCGCAGGTGGACAGCCCTAAGCCGCCCACCATATTTCACGGCGCTGACGCTATGGCGCAAATTTAACGGATACGGCGGAGGCGGTATCTTCGAGTCAAGAACGAAAATCCTCCTTGATCACCACGACTGGGAAGGAATCGAAGTCGAGGATGGTTTCTCAGTTCCGGATTGGCTAAACGCCGGACTGCTCGGCCGTCGCGGTGGGGGGAGGACTTTGACTTGGGGGCCCCGTGGTCGCTCCGTCTTCAAAGAGATGGTTGGGAACTTATGCAGCATTCGACCAAGACACAGGACGAATTCGGGCCGAGGATGAGACTTGAACTTGATCCTCCATTCGTTTGGCAGAAGACTCACCCGATCCGATCAGACGACTATGCAATTCAAATGTCGATTCTCGGCATTGGCAGACAGAACCGACCGCCTATTGTGACCGAGCATCGACTAGTCGGAACGAATGGCTACCTCGGTCAGATTGGCGAAAGCGACTGGGCCGACTGGGCGCCGAACGGGGACCTCCTGTTTGCGCAATCCGGTTGCCTATTTCGACTTCGCCGCGAAGACGGCAAGTTCGACCCAATCGAGGAAAGCAAGCAAATCGCTGACTTTAATGGGTTGGAATTTTGCCGCTGCGAGGCCCCGGAACACGCACAATCCTGGCCTACGAGCACATCAAAACCAAAGGGCTAAAATCACTCCGGGTGGATAACCGCCTATCTGTCAGCCGCCTTCCGTCAAGCCGCCTTCCGTCAGTTACCCTTCAGGAAACAGCATCGAACACCAGCATCAAACTGGTCAGAAACCCGACCGTACCAGGCGGCAGACTGCCCCCGGTGACAACAATAATGGGAATACCCGGACCAAGCGGTGCCGATTGCCCTGGAGGAAGGCTGGATAGCCTGTCTGGATAAATCCGCCGGTTGGGGTTTCCAACCCCTACTGTCCGCAAAGTCGCGATTTCGGCAACTTCGAGCTATTCGCTGCCCAGCGTACGCTTTATCGAAGAATTCCTGCCAAGATTAGATTTGAGGGCTTAGCGTGCAAAGAGCGCCTCGGAGGCTGCACGCAGCCAGACGGCGACCGCCTTCGCTCCCGGATCGGGACAGCCGAGCACACGATCTCCAAGATAACTCGACCGCCCCAGACGGGGTTTCATTCGGGCCGTTGCTTCGACGCCGCGTTCCGCAGCTTCAACCGCGGCCATGATCGCCTCGCGCGACGCCTTCCCCCCGACCCCCTTCTTCAAAGCCATCAAAAATGGATCGAGCGCATCCAGCATGGTCCGATCCCCAGGCTTCGCGCCACCCAATTCACTGATGGCGCGGCAGCCTTGATCGAGCGCTTCGGTCCACTGCGCCAATCCCGTTACGACCGATTTCTCCAGGACGCTGCCGCAACGCAGAAAAAGCACCCCGTAGAGCGGCCCTGATGATCCACCCAACTCGCGCCGTAGGGTATGACCGATCGCTCTAAACGTAGCGGGAACATCGTCTAAAGGATACGAACCTAGCGCACCCTGCACGGCCTTGGCCGCTCGCTCCATGCTTCTGCCCAGGTCGCCGTCGCCTGTAACGCGGTCCATCTCGGTAAGCTCACCTTCCGCGCCTAGCAGCGCCTTGCACGCGGCCTCGATGGCCTGCTTTGTTTTTCTGCCGGCCTCCGATTGCGCTCCCCTGCGAGTCGGCGAGCTCACTTTGGTGCTGTCCTCCCCTGCGATCTGCGCTGGTGGTTGGCCCGGGCGTTGTTTCAGCGCGTTAGGCCATGCGGGAGCTGCAGTCACGGCATCGAGCCAGCGCAGCCACTCATCGTTGACACCGAGAACGGTGATTGAGATCCCCGCCATATCAAGTGATGAGAGAAATGTTCCGGCATAGATTCGCTCCACCGTAAATCCCTTGCCTTCGAGAAAACGCATCGCATGGCGAGCCACAATCGCGAGCTCCATCTCCGTAGTTGCCCCCAGATTGTTCACCATCACTGCCACGCGCTTTTCGTCACCGAACCTTCCGTGCTTCAGAACTACGGCCAGCAACGTCTCGGTCAGCTCGTCCGCAGTCTGCAGTCGCATCCGCTTCACGCCGGGTTCCCCGTGAATACCGAGGCCAAGCTCCATCTCATGCTCGTCGAGCTCAAAACTGGGCCTTCCGACTGCAGGCGAAGTTCCGGCAGAAAACGAAACGCCCATGGTCGCGAGGGACTCAACCGCCGCTCTTCCCACTGCTGCTACATCGGCCAGGCTCTTGCCTTCAGCCGCAGCAGCCCCCACCAGTTTGTGAATGAAAATAGTGCCGGCGAGACCACGCGCACCGGTAGCCTGCCCCGTTCCTTTCAGGGCAACGTCATCATCCACGATCACCATTTCAACCGAAATGCCTTCTGCGCGCGCCATCTCCGCCGCCAGACCGAAGTTCAGCCGGTCGCCGGTGTAGTTCTTGACCACCAGGAGTGCACCGGGCTTTCCCGAGACCGCCTTGATGGCGGCGAAGACGGAGTCGCTGCTTGGCGAGGTGAAGACTTCACCGACCACAGCAGCGCTCAGCATGCCAATGCCAATGTAGCCCGCGTGCGCTGGCTCATGGCCACTGCCTCCGCCAGACAGTACCGCGACCTGTTGGTCACGGGCTCGCTCCGCATCTGCGCGGACCATGACTTTGTGTCCCAACAGGCGGGCCGAGCCTGGGTGAAGCACGGCCAGACCTCGCATCATTTCTTCCACGACATCTTCGGGACGGTTAATGAATTTTTTCATGCCAAAGCCAATGTACAGCATCGAGTCGCAGGCCTATTTCTGAAGTGGTCATTTCGCCGGAAAGCAAGGCAAGGCCTGAACAGGTCTAGGCTGGTGATCGCTATTTCAAGGCTAAAAGAGCTCTGACCAGCGACGATCCGAACTACAAAGAGAAACTCAAAGCCGGGACGCTGGTAATCCCGACGGACATGCGGTATTTCCCCGCGCAGCGGGGCGGACGATTCGCTTTTGTACTTTTCCTCGGAGCGGCTTCATCCACCGCCCTGTTCACCCACAAATGGTGCCATAGAGCCAGAATACGGTCAACAGAGCATGCTACTGTAAACCTGTTAACGCCGCGTGCCCGCGTGCCTTGGGGCCCGGACGTTGCCTCGAGCTTCGGGTTCTTAAATCACTCACAATTCCAAGGAGAAATCACATGGTTGGAACGACGCCCGGAAAGCCGCTTCTCCCTCCTGACGATCTCAGTCGCGCGTTAGGATTTGCCCAAGTCGATGCGGGAACCGCTCAACATATAGGTCTGGTCGGGGACACCTATACCATTACCGTCGCGGGAGAGGACACCAACGGTCGTTTCTGCGTAATCGACATGCATGTGCCACCCGGTGGCGGCCCCGGTCCGCATCGCCATGACTTCGAAGAGACCTTCATCCTTCTCGACGGTGAAATGGAGGTTGTCTTCCGCGGCAAAAAATCCACTGTGCATGCAGGCGACACGATCAACATTCCGTCCAATGCGCCGCATCAGTTTCAAAACGCATCCTCCGAAGCGGTTCGAATGATTTGCATCTGCTCTCCGGCTGGGATTGACAAGTTCTTCCTGGAAGTCGGTGTACCCGTGGCCACGCGCACCACACCACCGCCCAGACTCGACGAGAAGCAGATGGCCGAATTCCTGGAGAAGGCAAAAGCAATTGCCCCAAAGTACCGAACAGAACTTCTCAATGAAGCGTAAGCAAAAGGTTCAAATGGTAATGCGCTTTCACATACCTGCGAAGCGAGTTTTGTGCCAATCGCCAAAGCGCGAGTCGATCCTCAGCGAAGTTAATTCTGAGTCCCGGTCGTATGACCGCCACACGGAACCATCGTGAGGCAAATCACGTGTGGGAAGGATGGTTCGACAATCCGCTGGACTAACTCTCCCATTTTAGATCGGTTTTGTTTTTAAAAAATATGCGCATATTCTGCTCTTGCGTATTCTGCGCTTTTGCCGATAATGGGAATGAGCAATTGGTGCGCCGGACGGTTTCAGTTAGCCGGGCGAATTGCTTGAATGTATCTTGAAGGGCTGCCTACGGGCGGCCCTTCTGCTTTTCAGGATTGATTTGGTTGCCCTTCGGAATTACCGAATACGGCTCTGGCCGTGGGTGTCGGCTCATGTACTCGAACAGCTCACGGTCATGGATCGTGTTTCCCCGCCGGTTGGCCCCGGGCGTCAGTTCTCGATTGCCTGCATAGGCAAATTTCCGAAAAGCGCCGAAGCGGCGCTCATGGCGCTGATGATCTGCCCTGCAACGTCATCAATCGTGTAGCCGTCGCGCTCAATGCGGCTCCGATAGAGGTGAGCGCCAATGAAAACCACCGGGCCGACGGCAAAGACGGCAAAGCGAATCACGGAAGACAAAGGAAAATGGATAGGTGTCGGCGCAAGTGACTTGGAGGGCTTTTGATGAGGCGGACAACGCAAAGAGGGCAGCAAATTGTGCGGCTTTTCTGCCGCGAACGCTGGCGTTTTCGGCACAAACGTTCCGTTGTCCAGCAATCTGCATCAGGAGCGTTACAATTTCCTTGAACCGGCGCCGAAAAGGAGATTCCGGGAAAAAAGCCCTCCCCGTATAGACCTTCCCTCCCAGCCCAGCATTGGTTCGTGCTTTTTCATGTCACCGCATCGCGCGATGGCTACACCTCAATGCGAATTTTCACCTAAGGAGATGCACATATGTGCACGGATTTTCTGCTGCAGGCAGCGGATGAAAACAACAGCGTCATAATTGGTCGCAGCATGGAGTTTGGTGAGGATCTCGGTTCACAGATCCTCGTTGGCGGACGCGGCACAAAGAAGCATAGCGCCGCTCCCGACTCGCCCCTGGGCGGGCTGAGGTGGACAGCGAAATACGGCTATGTTGGATTAAACGTCGCCGGGCTGGGTCTGACCCACCTGATTTGCGACGGTATGAATGAAAAGGGGCTATCGATCGGCGCCCTGTGGCTGCCGAGCTTTACCGTATACAGCCCGACCGTGACCGACAATGCCCAGGCCCTGGATGTCACACACTTCACCAACTGGGTGCTCGGCAATTTCGCGACCGTTACCGAGGTTCAGGCCGGGCTGACAGGCGTGCAGATCTGGGGCAACGCCTTGCTAAACGCCAAAGTTCCCATGCACTTCTCGATACACGATGCGAGCGGTGCGAGCGTGGTCATTGAATTCCTGGCGGAAAACCCGCAGGGGAAGGTGCGACCCAACACCGTCGGCGTGCTGACCAACGCTCCTCCCTTCGACTGGCAACTGATCAACATCCGCAACTATGTCGGCCTCTCGTCAGTCGATGCCCAGACGATCACGATTGGCGGCAATCACTACAACCCTCCTGGTCATGGCAGTGGTATGCGCGGGGTGCCTGGTGATTCCACGCCGCCCTCACGGTTCGTGCGCATCCTGTTTCAGAAACAATTTGCGACGCAACCAGCGAACAACACGGACGCCATCAGCCAAGCACTGCATTTGCTCAACACGGTCGACATTCCGCTCGGCACCAGCGCGGCGAAGAATGAGCAGGAGCCCTCAAAGGGCAATGATGACTACACGCAATGGGTGGTCGTCAAAGCGCTGACCGCAAAAACCTTCAGCTACAGGACTGCCTGTAACCCGACGCTCATGCAAATCAACTTCGCCGAGCTCGATCTCGACCACCCCCACGAAAAGGCCTTCAAGATGCCGAACGAGGCGACTTACATCGACATCACCGACCAGCTATCGCATGTTAAAGCTGTTTCACAATAGGTGTACCTCGAAACAATTGCACTGTACGCGGCTTTTCCGTTAGGAAAAGCCGCGCTTCCCAACCAAAGCGGGGCATAGCCATCGCTTCTTGCACTCAGAACCCTTCGCTCCAGTCGTTGCCTCGCTATGAGTCAATAACAGGCTCTAAGCCGTAGCTGGCCTCGCGATGTACTTGCGCAACTCGGGAAAGTTATATTCCTGCCAACCGGGCACATCGGCAACTTTGCACATCGGAGGAAAACGTTCTTACCACATTCTCCCATCCATACGAACATACCTGTTCCTGAGCAACGGTCATGTTCCCCAGTTCCAGCCGCGCCGCCCGCTTTGCATCTTCATCAGAAAGTCCACGCGACTTCCAGGCAGCAGTCGCTTCCTCGAAATAATGCTGGACCTCCTCGCCGACTTCCTGATTCTTTTCGGTTTGCCGCAGCAATCCGCGGAGACCATGGGTGAGTTGGCGCCAGAAGGACATGGGGCTAAGCCTCCTCTCTGAGCAGCCGCGCAATCGCAGAAGCACGACGGGTCCAGTCAGCGGTTTCAATCTCAAGCTGATTCTTCCCGGCGCGAGTCAGTGTGTAGAACTTCGCGCGGCGCGAGTTTTCAGTCTGCTGCCACTCGGAATCCAGCCAGCCGGCACGTTCCAGGCGTTGCAGCGCAGTGAGCAGCGAGCCGGGATTAACTTTGAAGACGCCGCGCGAGATTTGTTCGACGCGGCGGGCGATGCCGAACCCATGCAGCGGTTCGAGGCTTAGAGTCTTCAGGATCAACATGTCCAGCGTGCCCTGAATCACATCGGTGTTCTTATCACTCATCGAGGTCACAGTAGTACTTCTTCCCTATGATCGTCAAGATGTGACAATCACAAGGAAAGAACCGTTGCCGAGTTGATACTCCAGGCCGCATTCATCGAGCATTTTAGAGTGGACGGGTGCATGATCCCCATCACTGGCCAATCATGACGCCCGTGCCTGTCCAACTCGCACAGAATCAGTAAGGTATGGGTGCGCACAGATTGCGGAGTACCGCCTTGGCTTCCAAAATCGGGCGGCAATTTCGGCAACCGAGATATCTGCCGTGTCGAGCAGGGCGCGGATGGTCTTGATCTCTTTTGCAGAGCGGGTTTGGCAGGCCGACTTCCGTTGCGACCGCGGGCGCCTTAGCGAACATAAATCTCCGTTTCGTGAGGTGCCCCCCCCCATAGCCCATGCGCTCTACCGGCAACTCGTCAACCGGCAACTCGGCAGTTACTCCTTGATAATCTCCACCCGGACAGCCCCACCCGGACAACCCAAAGGAGTCCCCAGAATGCATTGCTGCGATAATGCCAGATAGGAGTTCAAAACATGCTTTCTAACCATTTCTGGGACGGATTCATACTGGGCGCACTATTGGTCCTCGGCGCATTCCTTGTGACGAATCTGCTGGCGCGTGCTCGCGCAAGGAAGGCGAGCCGGTAAGGCGACTTCACGGCTCCTGGATTACCGCCATCCTCTACGATTCCTATTCCCACTTGCCGTCTAAGAGGATGCGATCCAAAGCGAGATGACGTAGTTGCGACTCAAACAAGGGTTCCGCTTCTTTACCTTCGATACAAAACTTACAGCAGCCGTCTTCGGTGAAAACAGGAAACGCTCTTAGCTCCAGCTTTGAATTAGGGCTAAAAGTGATTTTTGTTGATGAAGCCCAGGCGATACGCTGGCAGCGTTACAGCGAGCAAAAACGGGGATTCAAGAGAATTGAAAAATACGGGAACAGATTGAGAGCACGAAGCAAGGACAACAACGAACTGATGATCCTCGGCACGCGAGACACACCGCAAGAGGCAGCACGCCTCTATGATGCGGCGGCGCTCAGGCACATCGCAAAGAATACGTTCGTGAACTGCCCATTGCAGAGACAGCAGGCGGCATAATGTTCGATCAAAGACATTGCAAGCCAACTGAAGTTGCAAAGCTATGGGGGCTTTCACGCGGGCAAAATACGCAATTGATTTGAAGACGACTCTGGTGTTCCGGATAATCGTTGAGCCGGTCCACTTTGCGGAGCCACTTGTTCGTGTTGACTTGCTGAAAGCATTGCTTCGCCCAAAAGAAGTAGTCCGGGTGCTCTTCTTTCCGAAGGGGCAGGGGAGTTCGGCACCTCAACTACATAGTCCGCGAGAATGCACTCCACGCGAGTGGAGAAGGGCTTGCCGATGCGCTTCTTCCAAATCACAGCGCTCCGACGATTACCCAGCAGAGCGGACTTTGGCAGTGCAAGCAAGTCCCCAACACGGAGACCAATCCGACGTTGGACCTGGAAGACGGCGCGGAGATGCTGTCCAACCTTTGCAGACTGGTACCGGGCATCAGCGTCCAAGCTTGTGCGTTGCGACGAGCAACTCTTCAAACTGAGCAGCTGTGTGGGGCCACGTCTGGCTCTGGTCCGGGGGGAATGGCGTTTAGCGGCCTCAGACTCTGCAATTTGATTTTGACGGGGTCCCGGAAGTCCCGCTCTGTCTGCGCAACCTTTTCATCCTGTGTTCACGAGCGCGTCTTAGCTGACTTGTAGGCAACCTTGCAGGTCTCATCGGTCTAAAGTGACTTGCGGCAACCGCACCGTTTCCACTGTGTATTTGTCTGCGGGCTGTCCCCGTTCTGACGCGTGAACACTGATATAGTTAGTGAGGCAGTCGGCTCAGCAGTCGGCATCCGGTCTCCCTTTGCAGTTCAGCAAAGTTTCAGCAAAATGGATAAGCTGAAAACTAAAATGCTGATATTAAAGGGGATAGAACTGTTCTGTGTAAATCGATTGAATCCACTCCTTGGAGACGCGATGCAGGCGATCCTGGCGCTCGAAGACGGGCGCATCTTCCGAGGCCTCGGCTATGGCCACCCAAGCGAACGCCTAGGCGAAGTTGTTTTTAATACATCCCTTACCGGCTATCAGGAGATTGCCACCGACCCCTCCTATGCCGGACAAATCGTAGTTCTCACCAACCCCCAGATCGGCAACTACGGCACCAACCAGGCAGACAACGAGTCGGCCAAACCCTATATCGAGGGCCTGATCGTTCGCGAGTTTTCGCCCATCAGTTCCAACTGGCGCTCGGAGCAGGTGACGGACGAGTACCTGGAGCGTTACGCGGTTCCGGTGCTGGCCGAGATCGACACGCGTGCCTTGGTGCGGCACCTGCGAACCAACGGCGTGATGCGTGGCGTAATCTCGACCGATGTCTCGAATCCTGACGCGCTGGTGGCCAAGGCAGGAGCGATCCGCAAGATGGATGGGACGGATCTGGCGCGCGTGGTCTCGACCAAGTCCAGCTACACGTTCGATGAAGACGACATCCGCAACCAGTCGGGCGATCCTTTGTTGGCCTCAGGGCTGAACCAGGAGAAAGACGCGCGCAAGCGCCTGCATGTGGTGGCTTACGACTTCGGCATCAAGCACAACATCCTGCGCATGCTTGCGCGCGAAGGGTGCCGCGTCACTGTGGTTCCGGCCGAGACAACGGCCAAAGACGTGCTGGAACTGAAGCCTGACGGCGTCTTCCTGTCGAACGGCCCCGGCGATCCGGAGCCGGTAGACTACGCGGTCAAAGCCATCCAGAACATGATGGGCCGCGTACCGGTGTTTGGTATTTGCTTGGGCCACCAACTCTGCGGCCTGGCATTAGGCGCGAAGACCTACAAGCTGAAGTTCGGTCACCACGGCGGCAATCATCCGGTGCGCAATAACGTTACCGGCAAGGTGGAGATCACGGCGCACAATCACAACTTCGCTGTCGATCCGGATTCGATCAACGCCAACGAAGTGGACCTGACGCACGTTGATTTGAACGACCAGACGCTCGAAGGCCTGCGCCACAAGACACTGCCGCTTTTCAGTGTCCAGTACCACCCGGAGGCGGCGCCGGGTCCGCACGATTCGCACTACCTCTTTCACGACTTCCGCACAATGATGGAGCAATGGAAGGGATGAGGCAGTCGGCAACAGACAAAGGTTTCAGCAACCGCAGCGGGGCCCCCGGCTCCGCTGTTTTTTGAACAGAACCCGATCAGCCCGAAGCAGGAAGTCAAAAATATAATGCCACGCAGAGATGACATACAAAAGATCCTGGTGATCGGCTCCGGGCCGATCGTGATCGGCCAATCGGCCGAGTTTGACTACTCCGGCACGCAGGCATGCAAGGCGCTGCGGCAGGAGGGCTACGAGGTGGTGCTGGTGAATTCGAACCCGGCCACCATCATGACCGATCCAGAACTCGCCGACCGCACCTACATCGAGCCACTCACCCGCGAGTACGTCGAAGAGATCATCCGCATTGAAACGGAGATGATGTCGGCGGGCTCAGGCATCTTCGCGCTGCTGCCGACCGTCGGTGGGCAGACCGCGCTCAACCTTGCCGTTGATCTGGCAGACGCAGGCATTCTGGAAAAGTACAACGTTGAGCTGATTGGCGCCAAGCTGGAGGCGATCAAGAAGGCCGAAGACCGGCTGCTCTTCAAAGATGCGATGATCCGCATCGGGCTTGAGGTTTCGAAGTCGGCGCTGGTGAACAACCTTCGCGATGGACTGGATTTTGCGGGCAAGCTGGGTTTTCCGGTGCTGATCCGGCCTAGCTTTACGCTGGGTGGTTCGGGCGGCGGCATCGCTTATAACCGCGAAGAGCTGATGGAGATTCTGGCGCGCGGATTGGACCTTTCGCCAGTGCATGAATGCCTCATTGAAGAGAGCGTGCTGGGGTGGAAGGAATACGAGCTTGAGGTGATGCGTGACCTGGCGGACAACGTCATCATCATTTGCTCGATTGAGAACTTTGACCCGATGGGCGTGCACACCGGCGACTCGATCACTGTGGCCCCGGCGCAGACGCTCACCGATCGCGAGTATCAGAAAATGCGCGATGCGGCGATCGCGGTGATGCGCGAGATTGGGGTTGAGACCGGCGGATCGAACGTCCAGTTTGCCGTCAACCCGGTCGACGGGCGCATGACGGTGATCGAGATGAATCCGCGCGTCTCGCGGTCCTCGGCTCTTGCCTCCAAGGCGACCGGATTTCCGATTGCCAAGATTGCGGCCAAGCTCGCCGTGGGCTATACGCTGGACGAAATCCCCAACGACATCACCCGCAAAACGCCAGCCTGCTTCGAGCCGACGATTGATTACGTCGTCGTCAAGATTCCCAAGTGGCAGTTTGAAAAATTTCCCGGATCGGACGACACCCTCGGGCCGCAGATGAAATCGGTGGGCGAAGTGATGGCCATTGGCCGTACGTTCAAGGAAGCGTTGATGAAGGCCTGGCGCTCGCTTGAAACCGGGAAGAAGACAGGCTCGGAGATCAACCTCGAACCGCGCCGGCTTACCCAGCGCCTGGTAACGCCGCAGCCGGAGAGGCTGGGCTACATCCGCTTTGCGTTTGACGGTGGCATGAGTGTGCGTGAAGTGGCGCGCCTGACCGGCATGGATCCCTGGTTCCTGCACCAGATTCGCGAGATCACGCTGGAGCAGGCCGGGATCTCGGCTACCACTCCAGAGACCATCGGCGAAGAACATCTGCGCCGCCTCAAGCGCCTCGGCCTGAGCGACGAGCGCATTGCCGCCGAGTGGCATCTCGACGGGCACGCCGGGACGCGGCAGGTGAGGGAACTGCGCGAGAGCAAGGGCATCCGGCCGGTCTTCAAGCTGGTGGACACCTGCGCGGCGGAGTTCGAATCGATGACCCCGTACCTCTACTCCACTTATGAAGAAGAGGATGAAGCGCCGCCCACGCAAACGCGCAAGATCATCATTCTTGGCTCCGGGCCCAATCGCATCGGGCAGGGAATCGAGTTTGACTACTGCTGCTGTCACGCCGCCTTCGCGCTTAAAGACGATGGCTACGAGACCATCATGGTCAACTGCAACCCGGAGACCGTCTCGACCGACTATGACACCAGCGACCGACTCTACTTTGAGCCGTTGACGCTCGAAGATGTGCTGGCGGTTTACAACCACGAAGCCCAGTCGGGCGCGAAGATCGGCATGATTGTGCAGTTCGGCGGGCAGACGCCGCTCAACCTGGCCGAACGGCTGCGTGCTGCCGGCGTGCCGATCATCGGCACTTCGCCCGAGTCCATTGACCTGGCTGAAGACCGCAAGCGGTTTGGCAAACTGCTGGACGAACTCAAGATTCCACAGCCTGCGGGCGGTACTGCCACGAGCGTTGAAGAAGCGCTGTCCATCGGCGAGCGCATTGGGTATCCGGTTCTGGTGCGGCCCAGCTATGTGCTTGGCGGTCGCGCCATGGTCATCGCCTATGACGCCGAAGCCGTCGCGCAATACATGAAGCAGGCCGTTGAGTATTCGCAGGAGCGGCCGGTGCTTGTCGACCACTTCCTGATGGACGCGACGGAAGTCGATGTAGACGCGCTCTCGGATTCAGAAGACGTGATCATTGCCGGCATCATGCAGCACATTGAAGAAGCCGGCATCCACTCCGGCGACTCCTCGTGTGTGCTGCCGGCAGTCAATATCCGGCCAGAGACCTTGGAGGTTTTGCGCACCTACACACGCAAGCTGGCTCTGGCCCTCAAGGTGGTTGGCCTGGTGAATCTGCAGTTTGCGATTCAGCGCGATGCAAACGACCAGGACCAAGTCTACGTGATTGAGGTGAATCCGCGCGCTTCGCGCACGGTGCCTTACGTGTCGAAGGCCACGGGCATTCCCCTCGCCAAGGTGGCGGCGCGGCTAATGACCGGCCGCAAGCTGCGTGAGCTTCTTCCCCAGCAACTGGCTGCCGGCAAGGATCTCGAAACGGGCAGGTACTTCTATGTCAAGTCGCCGGTCTTCCCATGGAACAAATTCGCCGGGGTGGATACGGTTCTCGGCCCGGAAATGCGCTCTACGGGCGAAGTGATGGGGGTCGCCGCAACCTTTGGCGAGGCCTTCGCCAAGGCGCAGCTTTCTGCGGGTCAGATTTTGCCCCTCAGGGGTACGGTCTTCTTCAGCGTCAACGACCATGACAAGGAAGTAGCCATGGGGCTTGCGCGGCGCTACGTCGATCTAGGCTTCAAGATTGTGGCCACCGAAGGAACAGCCAATGCTCTTGAAAAGGTTGGCCTGAGCGTGGACCGGGTCTTCAAGGTGAAGGAAGGGCGGCCCAACGTGGTCGATCTTATCAAGGGTGACCGCATTCAGCTGATCATCAACACGCCGCGGGGCCAGGACACATTCTTTGACGAGAAGGCGATCCGTCGCGCTGCAGTCCTGGCGCGCGTTCCCACCATCACCACAATCGCCGCGGCACAGGCTGCCGTCGAAGGCATTGCGGCCATGCAGCAGCAGCACACCACGGTGTATGCGTTGCAGCAGCTGCATGCCGATACAGGCGCCTGAGCCCCATTCCGGACTTCAGATGCACTGGTTCTAACGTGGCTCCTCCGGGCTGTCCGCAACGATAGGAATAGGCACTCCGGTGCGCCTCATCCCACCCTTTAAGTCCCTCGAATTCGAGGGACTTAAACACGAGGCCGGGCGCAACAGCTTTTATTTGTCGGCAAAGACGTGGATCGAGGCCAGGAACGCCATCGGCCTGCACGCCAAATCTGGCCGGTACGGCGGCACCTATACCCACCGCGACATTGCCTTCGAATTCGCCTGCTCGCTCAGTCACGAGTTCAAGCTGCAGCTCATCAATCCCCAACTGCCGGGAAATCTGCGCGATGTAGCGAGCTGGAGCAACTGGTCGTGTTGTCCAACCTGGAGAGCATCAACGCCGTCCTGATCCATCACGGCTTGACCGCACCGGAACGCTTGGTTCAACTGAACACCATTGCCATCTCTCAGATGTCGGCGTGACATCGTCTTTGTTGTTCAAACCCGGCCAGGCCAAGGTGACGTTTTGCCAAACCGCCGCGAGCAGCTGAGCAAGGCACTCTCACGCTCGTTGAGTGCTCAGACCACTCTTCCGACTCCAGGGGGCCAGCGATGGTTACAAGAGCTGCTCAGTATCCTTCTTCGTTTTCGTTGTCAATGCCGAGCGCGACCAAGCTCAATCGTTGGCATGTCACTTACATCACGCGTAAGCCGGGCCGGAGAAGCCTTTGCCCCGAGCTGCAGGTTTTCAGTTCACTACCAGAGTAATGGTGGTTGTGTGGATGAGTGCCCCGATGTGGCAGTGACCGTGACTGTCGAAGTGATGTTCTGCGATCCAGCGCCGGAAGCCCTGATGGAACGACATGCAAGGAATTGTGCTCAGCGCCTGGAGATATCGTTGCTGGCGGATCGGCTGTCCCGGATCGAGCTTTCCGCTCACCGGCGCAGTGAAATATCGGATGCATTGAATATCGTTATCAGGGTCGAGGAGGCTCTTGACTAGGATCTCTAAATTGAGCCATTTGTATTTCGTCTTCTTAAGGGCTCGATAGTAGAGGTTGAAGCCATCGCAGGATGAAAAACCCACAAATCGCGGGGTAAGGTGCTTATTGCACCCATATCAAACCCGAGACCTCTGTCTTTTGGGGGTCACCCATCATCCTAAGTGCTTTAGAATGAAGGCGGGGACGACGGGGCTCGAACCCGCGACCTCTGCCGTGACAGTTATACAAATGGTTGTAAACCATTGATTTCATGAGCATCGAAGGCTAAGTAAGGCACTCAAAATCATTGGAAAGCACCCTTAGGAAAAATCTCAGCACCCTCGCCAGCACCCTCGATTTTGAGGGTACTGATGAGGGTGCTAACCTCTGCCGTGCCGAGGCAGCAATCGGGAGTCGGCAAAAATCGAAGTTTACGCAAAAGGAAAAGCCCCTAATTTAGGGGCTTTTCAGAAGGGAAAGGGGCTTGTGCTCCGAGGAGGACGTGCCCCGTATATGTATCGGGTCTCTCAACCCTGCTCATACAATAGTCTCAATGATCTCGACTGTCAATCCCGATGAAAACCTGATGGCGGCACGGCTACTGGATTATTTCAGCAGCCGAACTCCCTGGCACCGAACACTTTGGAACGCCGGCACGGTCCTGGCACTGCGGGAGGTATTGGAGGCAAGCGAGGCACAGAATCTTGGCCACCTCTCGGAAAAGTCGATACGCGGTGCCGTGACGACAGCGTTGAGGCTATTGAAGGACGACCCCGGAATCGGCAGTCCAACCGAACGCACTGCCCTCGCTGGCGCACTGACTTTGAATGGGGAGCCACGGGACGAGATTTCGTATAAAGGGATGGAATACGAGCAGATCGACGAATTGCTCAATCGCGCTACGCCTGTCTATCTGGAGCGATGGGCGCAGGCCATATCGTCAGACGCGCCGCCTCCAGCCGAGCGCGGCTCACGGGCAATAGCAGCCCATCTCCTGGACCAAGGTTTCAACTCCAATTTCCTGCACCGCTGGTGGACGTATCGAATCCGCATCCGGAAACCCGCAGATACGCCTTTCTCCGTTCTGGTATCTGAAGCCGCCGCTCTGTCTACAAAGCCGGAAACCGAATTTACCGTACTCATTCCCTTCCCATCAGAGTTGAAACCGCCGCGCGGCCTTCTGCCACCGGCAAGTTGGCTTGATGCTGCACGGGTAAGCGAATGGGTCAAAGAGAACGCTCTGTCAATACCGCCATCTTTGCATCAGCAAGGAGGACTTCTGCTGAAAATAAGCGCGCTCGATCCAGAATCAGCAGTGCAGCTTGCAGCGGAGCGCGTGGAGCTATTCGCTGCCAGGGTGCTCCTCAGCCTCAGAAAGCAGATTCAGAACTGCGGAGTGGCATGGGTTCAAGGCCAGAGCAAGATCTTCTCGATTGAGCGGCTCATACGCGGGATCAAGATTGGTGCCATGCACCGGGAAAACCGCATCTGGCTTGAGACTGAAGCAGACCCCTATATCGACCCGGCGATTGAACTGCTGGCTCCTCTTCAAAGCGGCGCAACAACCACGGCGATCGCGGGCGGATGGGCGGCCATAGAGTCCTTGCTCGGAGAGCCCAAGAACAAG
>DATDLS010000016.1:0-3770 GCA_036519195.1 Occallatibacter sp.
GAAACGATCCCGCCTGAAACAGTCGACGAATATCTGCGCACTTTCGCTGGTGTTGAAGGCGTCTTGGGTTCGCTCGGGGTCTACCGCACAGCCTTTACGACTATGACGCAGACGTTGCCGCTCACACAAAACAAGGTCCAACTACCCGTCGTCGCCATCGGCGGACAAAAAGGAATGGGAGCGCGCGTTGGCCAGTCTGTGGCGACGGTGGCGGCTAATCTCAAAAGCGTTGTTCTGCCAGACTGTGGCCACTTCGTTCCAGAAGAGCGTCCCGAAGCTGTTCTGGAGCAGCTTGATCGGCTCAACATTCAAAGGAAGTCGTGAAATGAATCCGAAGATCAATCGCCGTCAAATTGCGGAATTCGCAGTAGCCGCGGGTGTCTTATCTGCATCACGCTCGGCTCGAGCATTCTCATTTTCAACCTTCGGCGCGCAACTCGACACGGACAAAATCTCAAGGAGAAGCAACATGCCAGAAATACAGACACAGTATCCTCCCCTTCCGCCCGACGATCTCGATCGCACTTTGACTTCCGCGAATCCCGATCATGAAGGAAAACTGCCCCACATCGGTCTCGTCGGAGATACCTACACCATCACCGTCAATGGAGACGGCACAAATGGCCGGTTCTGCGTGGTCGATATGCACATCCCTCCCGGCGGTGGACCTGGGCCACATCGCCATGACTTTGAAGAGACATTCATCGTGCTGAATGGAGAGATCGAAGCAATATTTCGCGGAAAGAAATCCGTCGTCCGCGGGGATGAAACAATCAATATTCCTGCCAATGCTCCGCATCAGTTCCACAACGCGTCTGCAAACCCCGCCCGTCTGATCTGTATCTGCTCCCCGGCTGGACAGGAGAAATTCTTCCTGGAAGTCGGCGTCCCCGTGGCGACTCGCACTACAGTTCCGCCCAAATTGGACGACAAACAGATGGCCGCGTTTCTTGAGAAGGCGAAGGCACTTGCGCCCAAATATCACACCGAACTTCTGAAAGAAGCCTAATCGGCTTCTCGGTAGTGATCTGCGCATTGGTTCAGATGCTCAGAAGCCGTTCCCGGTATTGATCTGGATGGAGCATCCCTCAGCGGACTACTACGTATGTGAGCAGGACAGCTGCGGTGGCGAGAGCGGCTATGCGCACTCGATGTCTCCGGTCCCAAATCCGATGTATCCGCTGCCAATCAGCAGCACCTTCCGCCACGCGACTAGCGAGTGGAACCAAGACAAAGATCGATGCCACCGAAATAAGAACCCAGATCGCATCCGCTGTAAGCAGGATTGCGCGCCCAGGCGTGTGCCAACAGAGCCAGGTCTGGATACCGAGAAACAGGGTAGAGACCGTGTACCAGACCGGCATCACCTTTCCAAGCACGAGAGCAGAACGGCTTAGCATCTTCAATTGCGATTCGGGTTCGAGCCGCGACGCGGCAGGGTTCACGAATGCAGATACAGAAAACTCGACGCCTACCAGAGTAAGAACGACGAAGAGGGTCGCCATGTTGAACAAGTGCATAAGGGGCTCCTATTGACTCTTCGCTAAAGACGCTTTCGAATGGAGCACTGATGCAAAAAGCAGCACTGACAAAATTGTCAGTTGGAGTAATCTATGGGCGTCTCAAAGAAAGAGATCTCACCATGCCCCATCGATGTGACGCTAAGCGTCATCGACGGGCGATGGAAGGGCACAATCCTCTGGCGACTGTTGGACGGGCCGATGAGGACGAACGAATTGCGGAAGAGTATTCCTGAAATTACAGAGAGGATGCTTCTCCGTCATCTGCGGGATATGACAGGGGCTGGGATTCTGGAACGTCATCAGGAGCAAGGCTTGCCCCTGCGAGTGCGGTACTCGCTAACGCCGTACGGACGGACGTTGGTCCCGGTGTTGGATGTTCTCTGTTCGTGGGGCAGAGAACATTTGAAACGAGATCCCTCTACCTGATCCTTGCTGAGAAGCTGTTCACTCTTCCTGCGGCAAAACGAGATGCTGCCGCTGTCGGCCCTGTTCGCAGGCAAGTACCGATAAGCACTGGATGGGGCGACCCAACAGGGACGAGAGGAACAGGTTTCGGTAGACAATGGTACCGCTGGTACCTGCGGCAGCTACAGCCTGCGGCCGACATTGGTGCTCGATGAGAAGCCCGTCGAAAAGCATGGGTCTGAGGTCACGTACAGGTCAGTGATGACGTCCGCCACGGCGGCGATCTCGTTCAGGAGTTTGCTTATTTCGTAACCTCGGGCCGCAGGTTCTGGCAGAAGGGAGCCTGTCATGGCCAAAAAGACCAAGAGCAAGGCAAAAGGTAGTTGTCGGATGCTGCCGGTGATGCATCCTGATGCAGCTGGCGTGGATATAGGCGCTGAAGAAATCTTCGTTGCTGTCCCTGCGGATCGTGATGTGGAATCGGTGCGATCGTTCGACACGTTTACTCGGGACTTACACCAATTAGCTGACTGGCTGCAGTCGTGCAGGGTACGAACGGTCGCGATGGAGTCAACCGGCGTGTACTGGATTCCTCTCTATCAAATCCTCGAGACGAGAGGTTTTCAAGTGTTTCTGGTGAACGCGCAGCACATAAAGAATGTGCCGGGCCGGAAAAGCGACGTCTCTGACTGTCAGTGGATTCAGTACCTACATTCAGTTGGATTGCTGAAAGCTAGCTTTCGGCCGCCTGACGAGATCTGTGTGATCCGCTCGCTATGGAGGCATCGAGAAAGTCTTGTACAAATGGCAGCCGAACACACGATGCACATGCAGAAGGCGCTAAGCCAGATGAATCTACAACTGCACCACGTACTCAGCGAGATTACGGGCGTCAGCGGTCTTGCGATTCTGGATGCAATTCTGGCTGGCGAACGAGATCCGGCGAAGCTCGCAAGCCTGTGCAACTGGCGTGTGAGAAGCTCGCGTGAGACGGTAGCAAAGTCATTGGAAGGCGACTATCGCCCAGAGCACTTGTTTGCGCTGCGGCAGTCCCTTGTTGGCTATCGCTTCTATCAGAAGCTCCTCTTTGAAGTCGACCAGGAACTTGAACGCAGCATGCGAGACCTTCCCCGCGCCGTCGGAGCGCCTGTGCAGATGCCGCCGCGGACTAAGACATGTATCTATCAACGTGCAGGCAACGAACCGACATTTGATCTAAAGGCTGAGCTGTTTCGAATCGCAGGCGTAGACCTGACGGATGTTCCCGGCATCAGCACGATCACTGCGCACACCATCCTTATGGAGGTTGGGCCAGACATGTCGCGGTTCCGCAATGCCTCTGCTTTCGCATCCTGGCTTGGGCTCTGCCCTGAGAAACAAGTCAGCGGAGGAAAGGTCCTCTCCACGCGCTCGCGAAAGGTGAAGAACCGTGCGGCGATTGCACTGCGCCTCGGCGCACACTGCCTGTACAGGGCCAAGAATTACCTCGGCGAGTTTCACCGGAAGATGAAGTGGAGACTGGGCGCACCAGCAGCGGTCACAGCAACTGCTCATAAACTTGCCCGCATCGTATATCACATGCTGTCCACCAAGGATCCCTACTCCGAGAGCGTCTTGGTGCAGTGCGATCGGCAAGCCAGCACACGAGCGGAAATACGCCTTCGCAGGCAAGCTGCTAACCTCGGCTTCCAGCTAACACCGGTATCAGAACTCGACTCTTAGAGTGTTGTTCTTCAGGAGTCGGCCAGTTTACAAATCCAGGCCACCTAGACGTAAAACGTCAGGACTCTATCGGAGCTGCTCCGCGGGAATAGCCGGGCGCAGTGGATGGAGATAGAGCGG
>DATDLS010000017.1:0-41706 GCA_036519195.1 Occallatibacter sp.
AAACCTACGCTAGCTATCCACGACAAAAATGTCCAGCCTCAGCAAATCCATCAGCGCAACACAGGAATCAACAACGCTAACACCGGCTAACTCCCAACCGGATCGTTATCCCAGGCAATGAAAGCCTCGCTAGCACGCACAAAATAAGCTATCTGGTTGTAAAATCATGCTTTAAAGCGAAATCTAAAAGAGCCGCACCCCGGCGACATTCCGGAATGTCATCGATCGGTGACACGAATTTCGTTCTTTTTTGAAACCTATGCGAGGCAGTTTTCGGTGTGCCGACCAGCAGATGCTGACGCGGGGCTAGGACGGGGACGGGGCAAAAAGGGGCGCAACGGGGGGATCAGAGGCAGAAGCGGCGGAAGAGGTCATGGTGGTGCTGCTGCTGCTGGTGATGATTAACGACGGCGGCGTAGCAAGGATGCGCGTTCTCGGCAGCAGAAGCACAACCTTCAACTTTCCCTTAAAGACTACTCAGACGTCGTATGTTCGCCAAAGTGCGAAGCGGGCGAAGATCCCGGTTGTACGAACAGTTGAGGAGATTGCCGCGCTGCTCCGCTTGTTGCGGGAGCCTGCGCGCACGACGGTCTTCCTCGATGAGCTCACGGGGCTGCGCGTCGGCGAGCTGCTGGCGTTGAAGTGGAATGACATTGATTTTGACAAGTCCCAAATCTCCGTCACACGCTCCATTGCCATGCAGCGCATCGGCGATTGCAAGACGGAGGCAAGCCGTAATCCCGTACCGCTCGATCTCCGGCTTGCGGAAGCTCTTTACAACTGGCGTCTCGCGAGTCCGTATCCATTGTCGGAGGATTGGGTTTTCGCAAGCCCACATTTCAATGGTCGATTCCCATATTGGGCCGGCGCATTCTATCGGGCTCATATCCTTCCAGCAGCCCAAAAAATAGCTCGCCATCGAAGGGTTTGCCTGGCACACTTCCGGCGATATGCCGACCTTCCTCAAGGCGAACGGTGATGATGTCAAAACGGTGCAGGAAATCCTCCGTCATGCCAACAGCCTTGTGACAATGAACATCTATGCACAGGCCATTACGCAGAACAAGCGTGTGCACAGAGTCGCATTGTGACGATGGTGCTTGACGACAACCGTCTGCGCAAAGCGCAACCCAGCGGGGGCACTTCCGCTTACATAGCGGACTTGCAAAATTCTAGGCGAGAATCGCAAGCTATTGATTCTATTGGCGTCCTCGACGGGATTTGAACCCGTGTTATCGCCGTGAAAGGGCGGTGTCCTAGGCCGGGCTAGACGACGGGGACGCAGGAAGGGCTGAGAAACGGCCTTTTGAGCCGAGAGCGCCCTTATGAAGGCTACCAACTCGCGGGTGCCGTGTCAAAACAGCGCACATGGGGGTGACTGCGGGGGCCGCTGGCGTTGAGCTGTGAATTCGGTCTCCGCAGATGGCCAGCGCGCATAATTTTGCATCGCGGTACCGCCTCCAAGCGTCACAATGGAAACAGGCTTTTTTAATTTCAGGCTTTGATTCTGGTTGCGGCTTCAGGCGTCGGCGTCTTTATCGAGCAGAAGCCGCAATCGATCGAGGACCCTCCCCCCCCAGACGGGGCAACAAGACGCAAACCGGCTTCAGACCGGGGGTCTCACTTGAAACGCCCATCGGGTATAAAGGAAAACTCTGTGAGGATCAGTGTGTTGAACAGGCTTTTTGGATGTATGTCCTTGATGGTGGCGGGGTTTGTGGCGGCGGGCTGCCAGAAACCGGCTCCCGCACCAGCGACGGGCGCCGGAATGCAGGGGTTGCCGGTACAGACCGTGGCGGTCAGGCTGTCACCGGTGGCGCAAAGCAGCGAGTATGTGGCCACCATCAAGTCGCGGCGGTCAGCTACGCTTCAGCCGCAAGTCGATGGACGCCTGATGGAGATTCGCGTGCACTCCGGCGACCACGTGACGGCGGGGCAGCTGATGATGAGCATCGACCCGCTGCATCAGCAGGCGTCAGTGGATTCGGCGCAAGCCACGGAGCGGCAGAAGAAGACGCTTTACGACTACAACACTGCGGAGATTGAGCGGCAGAAGAAGCTTTTTGAGGCCGGCATTATCAGCCGCGACGTATATGAGCAGGCGCAGCAGGCTTACGGCAATGCGAAGGCGGATTATGAGTCGAGCGTTGCGCTGACCAGCACGCAGCAGGAACAACTGGCCTATTACAGCATTCGCGCGCCGTTTGACGGCGTGGTGGGCGATATACCGGTACATGTGGGCGATTACGTTTCATCGACCACGATCCTGACTACGGTGGATGAGAATAAGGACCTCGAAGCTTATATCTATGCGCCGACCGAGCGCGCCAGCCAGGTGCGGATGGGGCTACCGGTAGAGTTGATGGATAACAACGGCGCCCTGCTGGAGAAGACGAAGATCGATTTTCTTTCGCCGCAGGTGGACAGTACATTGCAGGGAATTCTGTTGAAGGCGCCTGTTCAGACGAGTCCGGAGATTTTGCGAAATGCGCAGATGGTGAAGGCGCGCGTGATCTGGAGCACATCGCCGATGGCAGTGGTGCCGGTCCTCGCGGTAACGCGCCAGGGCGGCCAGTGCTTCGTATTTGTGGCTCACCAGCAGAACGGCGGCTGGGCGGCTCAACAGACGGCCGTCACGCTGGGTGATACGGTGGGGAATGACTACTCCATCTCTTCGGGACTGAAGCCGGGAGACAAAGTGATCGTATCCAGTACCCAGTTCCTGGTGAATGGCATGCCGGTCTCGTTGCTGCCCTCATAGCAGCAAATGACGACGCGCCAGCGGCGATGGGCCGCAGCGATGACGACGGTCCGCCCCAGCAAACTGAAAAGGAAGGCATCCTTTGTTTGTCGATTTCTTTATTCATCGCCCGGTATTTGCCACGGTCTGCGCGTTGCTCATCATTTTGGCCGGGGCAGTATGCATTCCGAATCTTCCTGTTGCCATGTATCCCACGTTGTCCCCACCCACGATTGGCGTGACTTCGAACTACGTGGGCGCCAATGCGGACACGGTTGAGAAGGCCGTGACCATTCCGCTGGAAGAGGCCATCAACGGCGTGGAGGGCATGCGCTACATCAGTTCTTCAAGCACCAGCAGCGGCGCCAGCACCATTACCACGACGTTCGATACCGGCTACGATCTGGACATTGCCGCCGTAGACGTGCAGAACCGCGTGGCCAGTGTGCAGGGGCGTTTGCCGGCAGCGGTGAACGCAACGGGCATCACTATTAGCAAGGCCAATTCCAGCTTTGTTTTCGGCGCCGGTTTCTTCACTCGCGACGGGCGCTACTCGAACGAGTTCATCTCCAACTATCTGGACGTTTATGTGAAGGACGCATTGAAACGCGTGCCTGGCGTGGGAGATGCCAACATTTTTGGCGAGCGCAAATATGCGATGCGTGTCTGGCTTGATCCGGTCAAGTTGGCAGCACGCAACCTTACGGCCACCGATGTGGTGAATGCGCTGACTGAGCAGAATATCGAAATTCCGGCAGGCCAGCTTGGGCAGCCTCCTTCCAATGCAACGCAGGCCTTCCAGGTGCCGGTGCGGGTTATAGGCCGGCTCAGCAGCCCTGGTGAATTCGACAACATCATCGTGAAGAATTCCGCCAATGGGCTGGTCTTGCTAAGGGATGTTGGACACTCCGAAGTCGGCGCCGAGGATTACAGCACTTTGCTCACGTTTTCCGGACATCCGGCGCTGGGCATCGGCATTCAGCAACTGTCCAACGCGAACGCGCTTGATGTAGATCGCAAAGCTAAGGCGGCGCTTGCGGAGCTTTCCAAGAGCTTTCCTCCAGGCCTTGAGTATGCCGTCGCGTTCGACTCCACGACGATTGTGGGCGATTCGATTCGCGAAGTGCTGGTCACGTTGAGCGAAGCCATCGTCATTGTTATTGTGGTCATCTTCCTTTTTCTGCTTGACTGGCGCGCCACCATCATTCCGTCGGTTACCATTCCGGTTTCGCTGATCGGAACCTTTGCGTTTATCAAGCTGTTCGGCTTCTCCGTCAACTCGCTTACGCTGTTCGGCATCACGCTGGCTACCGGCCTCGTGGTCGACGACGCCATCGTGGTGATTGAAAATGTGCAGCGTCACATTGCGATGGAACACTCCGATCCGCATGCGGCCACGTCGCACGCGATGGGGGAGGTGACCAGTGCGGTAATCGCCACATCGCTGGTCCTGATTGCGGTGTTCGTGCCGGTATCGTTCTTCCCAGGCACAACGGGCATTCTTTATCGCCAGTTCTCGCTTACCATCGCATTCGCCATCGCCATTTCAGCTTTCAACGCGCTCACGCTCTCGCCTGCGCTTTCCGCGCTGTTTTTGCGCGGCGAAGAAGACCGGCCACATCAACTGGACTTCCTGCGCATTCGCCCCCTGTCGCGGGCCTTTGCGGCATTCATTCACGGCGCGGACGTTTCGGTAGCGTGGCTGGGAAGTCAGTACGCCAAGGCAATCCATGGTGCGCTCAAGCTGCGCTACCTGCTGCTGCTGGTGTTCTTCGTCGGGCTGGCGATGACGGTCTGGGTATACCAGCGCGTCCCCACCGGCTTTATTCCGCAGGAAGATCAGGGCTACCTGCTGGTGATCGTGCAGGCTCCGCCGGGATCGTCGCTGGCTTATACCGGCAACCTCGCTGCGCGCGCCGAGGCCATCATCGCGCAGAATCCCGACATCGAAGGCGCCTTTTCCGTCATGGGCTTCAGTTTTTCCGGCGGTTCTTCGAATTCGGGCCTGATGTTTGTGGCTACAAAACCCGCCAATGAGCGGCGCGGCAAGGGACATACGGCTGACGACATTGTGGCCGATCTCTCGCCAAAATTGCAGAGCCTGATGTTCGCACCCAATGGAGGACTGGTGGCCATGTTCCAGCCTCCGGCGGTGCAGGGCGTGGGTAGTTTCGGTGGCTTCCAGTTCATGCTTCTCGATGAGGGCAGGAACACACTCAGCGACCTGGATACCGTGGCGCACAAGATTGTGGGCGTAAGCCGCGCCAACAAAGACCTGACCGGCCTGCTGACGCAATTTTCTGCAAACGATCCTCAGGTGCTGGTCACCATCGACCGACAAAAGGCCAAGGCGTTGAACATCCCGCTCTCGCAGATCACCACCACCCTGAGCGTATTCATGGGTTCGCAATACATCAACGATTTCGATTACAACAATCGCACCTATCGCGTGTATGTGCAGGCCGATCAGCCCTTCCGAATGACGGCGAAGGATCTGCACGATTTTTATGTCCGCTCGGACTCAGGACAGATGGTTCCGCTCGACAATCTGACCACAGTCGTCGAAGGCTCAGGACCGCCGGTCATTTCGCATTACGATCTGTTCCGCTCCGTGGAGATTGACGGCTCTGCCGCGGCTGGGTACAGTTCGGGCCAGGGCATTGCCGCAATGGAAAAACTGGCCAAGGAGAACATGATGCCCGGCATGACCTTCGAGTGGACCGGCCTTACGCTCGATGAGCTCGAATCGAGCGGCAAAGCGCTGATCATCTTCGGCCTCGGGCTGCTGGTGGTTTACCTCACGCTCTCGGCGCAGTACGAAAGCTTCGCGCTGCCTTTCATTATTCTTCTTGCCGTGCCCATGGCAGTCTTGGGTGCACTCGGGCTGATGTCGCTGCGCGGGCTGGCGAACGATGTATATTGCCAAATTGGCCTGGTGATGCTAATCGGTCTCTCGGCCAAGAATGCGATCCTCATCGTCGAATTTGCTGAGCAGTTGCGCAAAAAGGGCCGCTCGATTGCCGAGGCTGCCATTGAGGCCGGGGAACTGCGGCTGCGTCCTATTCTCATGACCTCGTTCGCCTTCATTCTCGGCGTGCTTCCACTGGTGTTTGCTACCGGCGCGGGTGCGCTCGGACGGCGCTCAGTAGGAACGACCATCGTTGGCGGTATGGTACTGTCGACCGTGCTCAACCTGATTTTCATTCCCGTGCTTTATGTAATCCTGAGCCGGCTGCTGCGGCTGGGAGACAAGCCGGGAAACAAACCGGTGACAGTCGCGGCCTGACGCGGGTGAATAACGTTTGTCTTGGTGAGCAATCCGGAAGTGATCGATGCGGTCATAGACCTGGTTACTCACCACGCCCTTTTCAGGCGGATCCTGCTGGGTGCGGATGGGCCGGCAGCAACATGGTGCGTTCGCCCCATCCGCGCGTCAGGGCGGGCGCCTCGAGCAATTCATTCATTCTGGCGTGGTTAGTGTCGATCTTCTGCTCTGCGGGCGGCGCGGAAACAGACGCTCCGAGCACACTCGAACTGTCACGGTGCCGATCGCAAAGGCCGCAAGGAAAAACCATTTCGAGCCGACGCCAGAGGCCTGCTCACAGATCGACCTCGAATAACGGCAGCAGGGCAAATCTGAATCCGTCCGCCGTCGCCATCAACCCGCGCGCTCGGTGAAGCGCACCCCGGAACGCTTTGAAGTGCGGGACCGCCTTTGCCGCACCATCTATGACCTGCAGCAACAGGAAAGAACTCTGGAACGGCTCCAGGAGGCGCCCGGCGAAGGAAATGAAATGCGCTCGGAACGAATGGAATCGCAAAGGATTCAAGCCGAATTTGACACGGAGAGCCGATTCCCGTAGCTTTTCCTTAGATGCAGGGCCCCCGCCATCACCGCCAGCACCACCATCATGGAACCTCCATGCCGGCGGATTGCCATGGTCTGATGTAGACGGCCAAAGAGATCTCAAGATGTACCCAAGCCCGCCGGCGACAAACGCCAGCGGGCTTTTGCTTGCGTTCATTTCACAAACTCAATCAGGAGTCGGAAAGAACAATGAGTAGCGCGACAACGGCAATCGACTTTGAAAAAATGGACGGTCTGGTTCCCGGCATAGTGCAGGATGCACGCACCGGCGAGGTGCTAATGCTGGGATTTCTCAACCCGGTCAGCTACGCAAAGACTCTTGAATCGGGTTTTGTCACCTTCTGGAGCCGCACCCGGCAGAAGCTGTGGATGAAGGGAGAAACCAGCGGCAATCGCCTGCGCATCATATCCGCATCTACCGATTGCGACCACGACACGTTGCTGTTTCGCGTTGAGGTTGAAGGCGACGGGCTCGTCTGCCACGAGGGCACAGTGAGCTGCTTCACGCGCCCCATTGCGCTTCGGCAAGAATCCAAATCAGACCAGAAAGAGGAACTCCGTGGCTAACAAGATCCGTCTCGGCATCCCCAAAGGCAGTTTACAGGATGCCACAATCGCTCTGTTTAAACGGGCCGGCTGGAACATCTACGCCGACGGCCGCTCGTATTTTCCTTCGATCGACGATACGGAAATTGAATGCATGTTGATTCGCGCGCAGGAGATGGCTCGCTACGTGGATCACGGCGTGCTCGACGCCGGGCTCACCGGCATTGATTGGGTAGTTGAAAGCGGGCTCGACCTGACCAGCGTGACAACATTGACCTACGCCAAGCAGAGCCGCCGCAAAGTGCGCTGGGTATTGGCGGTGCCGGAAGCGAGTGAATTTGAGAAAGCGGAAGATCTTGACGGTAAAATCATTGCCACTGAACTGGTGGAAGTGACCAAGCGTTACTTCGCCGCCAAGGGTGTAAACGTGAAGGTTGAGTTCAGCTGGGGCGCCACCGAAGTGAAGCCGCCGATGCTTGCCGACGCCATTGTAGAGGTCACCGAAACCGGCAGTTCTTTGAAGGCCAATCACCTCAGGATTATTGACACGGTTCTGGAGAGCGAGACGCACCTGATTGCAGGGAAGGCAACGCTGGCCGACGAATGGAAGCGCATCAAACTCGATCAGATTGCAATGATGCTCCGCGGCGCCATCGATGCGCAATCGCAGGTCGGCCTGATGCTGAATGTGAAACGTGGCGATCTCGAATCTGTTCTCTCCGTATTGCCCGCGCTCAATTCACCGACCGTATCGCAGTTGAGCGATCCTGACTGGGTCGCCGTCAACACCATCGTTGAAGAACGCGTGGCGCGCGATGTCATCCCCCGCCTCAAGGCGGCCAAGGCAACCGGCATCGTCGAATATCCGCTGAACAAAGTTGTGCTGTAACCGGGAGATTTGCAATGAAGGTTCTTCGCACCAAAGGAAGAGGCGCCCGGGAAACGGAACAGGTGCTCGGGGCGCTCGAACGGCGCGGCAGCGCGACGCTCGATTCCGTGCTGCCGGCCGTCAAGCGCATTGTTGGAGATGTGCGCAAGCATGGTGATCGAGCGCTGCTTCGCTATGCTGCCCAACTCGACGGTCTTGAAGATCGATCGGCAGTTCGCATCGCGTGCGATGAAATGGCCGCAGCCTGGGACGCGCTCAATCCCGCGTTGCGCAATGCTTTATCAACCGCTGTTGAACAGATTCGCACCTTCGCCATCAATCAGCTTCCGGCCTCGTGGTGTAACTCGCCGGCTCCTGGGCTCATGACCGGACAGCTTGTGCGCCCGCTCGGCTCGGTCGGTTGCTACGTGCCCAGCGGGCGCCACCCGCTCCCCTCCACGCTGCTCATGACCGCAATCCCCGCACAGGTATCGGGGGTTGCGCGCGTCGTTGTGGTGTCTCCCAAGCCTGCGCCGGAGACGCTTGCCGCCGCCCACCTGCTCGGAGTTACCGAGTTTTATCGGCTCGGTGGCGCGCATGCCATCGCGGCGCTCGCCTATGGAACCGTGACACTTCCCCGCGTTGATAAGATCGTCGGACCGGGCAATCTATTCGTTACCGCGGCGAAACGCCTGGTCGCTTTCGACTGCGCAATCGACATGCTCGCCGGCCCGACGGAGATCGTAATAACCAGCGAGCAAGGCAGCCCCGCCGAGATTGCCGCCGACCTTGTTGCCCAGGCGGAGCACGATCCCGAAGCGCTTGCCATCTTGATCACGACACGCGCCAATCTTGCCAGGGAAGTCGTTACCGAGGCGAGGCTGCGCAGCCGCAACAATCCGATTGCGCGCCAGGCGCTCGAACGCAACGGCCTGGCGCTTATTGCTGCGTCTCTTGAAGAAGCACGGAGCATTACCAACCGTCTCGCGCCGGAGCACCTCACGGTTGACGCGCCCAGCGACCTTGACTGGGTACAAAATGCAGGTTCGGTATTTATCGGGCGCTGGTCCGCGCAACCGATGGGCGATTACATCTCCGGCCCCAATCACACGTTGCCCACGGGCGGAATGGCGCGTGTGCGCGGAGGTCTCAGCGTGAATGACTTTGTCAAGCTCATCACCGTGCAGCAATACTCCGCACAGGCGCTCCGCTCGCTTGGATCCAAAGCCGCCCTGCTTGCCGAGGCCGAAGGACTCAGCGGCCACGCAGAAGCCATTCGCACGCGTCTCGATCCAAGGAGGTCACAATGACAGAAGCTACAACTGAGACTGTGGTTTCCATCCGTCCAATGCCGCGCGCACGCGTGCAGGCGATGAAGGAGTATCACCCGCCGCTCGGCAACCGCGACCGGCTGCGTCTGGACTTCAATGAGAACACGCTGGCTTGCTCGCCCAAAGTGCGCGACGTTCTCAACAGCATCACAACCGGCGAATTAACACGCTATCCGGAGCGCGACCCGGTCGAGGCGATCGTCGCCGCGCATCTTCAAGTAGCTACCGGGCAGGTTGTTCTCACCAACGGTGTCGATGAGGCGATTCACGTGCTGTTCGAGGCATTTCTTGAAGCCGGTGACGAGTTGCTGCTTCCCACCCCGACCTACACAATGTACGAAGTGTATGCATCGGCGACCGACGCGCGAATCGTGACAGTGCAGGCCGGGGATGACTTGCAGTTCCCCTTCGAACACCTGCTCGCGGCCATCACTCCAAAGACGAAGATCATCGCCGTCGCCAATCCCAACAGCCCATCCGGCGCTGTAGCCACACGCGCACAGTTGATCGAAGTCACCCGGCGCGCGCCTCAAGCTGTTGTTCTTGTGGACGAGGCCTACTTCCACTTCCACGGCGAAACCATCATTGATCTGGTGGGAGAAGTTCCGAACTTGATGGTCGCGCGCACCTTCTCGAAAGCCTATGGGCTGGCCGGCCTGCGGCTTGGCCTGCTCGTCGCTCCCATTGAACTGATGCGTTGGGTGCGACGCGTTCTTTCTCCATACAGCGTCAATTCACTCGCCCTTGCTTGCCTTCCTCCTGCGCTCCACGATTCGGGGTACCTCAACTGGTATGTGAGCCAGGTGCTGGCGGCGCGCAATGAATTCGAAGCTGCAATCGATAGGGTTCAACTTCGTCGCTGGCCAAGCCGCGCCAACTTTATCCTCACAGAAATCGGACCGCGCCACGCCGAATTCGTAAGCCTCATGCGCGATGCTGGAGTCCTGGTGCGCGACCGCTCCAACGATCCTGGCTGCCAGGGGCTCGTGCGCATCACCATCGGAACCTGCGAACAGATGAGGCATGCAATTGTGGCTTTCCAACAGTCAGTCGCCCGATTGGCACTGGGAGCAAAATTGAAATGACAACAACCAAGAGAACCAAATCCGCGACCGTTAAAGTGCGAACCTCCGTCGTCGAGCGCAACACTCTCGAGACGCGCATTGAGCTTCATCTCACCATTGAGGGCCGGGGCCAATACAAAGTCTCAACAGGCATTCGCTTCTTTGACCACATGCTTGAGCTGTTCACCCGCCACGGAGCTTTCAACCTGGAACTGAACTGCAAGGGCGATCTTGATGTCGACCAGCATCACACCGTTGAAGATGTGGGCATCGCCTTGGGTGAGGCCTTTGACCGCGCATTGGGCGACAAGCGCGGCATTCTGCGCGCCGGCTATTTCCTCATGCCCATGGACGAAACGCTGGCCATCGCCGCTGTGGACCTGAGCGGCCGCGCCGCATTCACGGTCGAAACCAAAGTGCGCACGCGCCTGGTGGGCGACTTTCAGACCGAACTCGTCACCGATTTCTTTGAAGGATTCGCACGCGGAGCCCGCGCCAATGTTCACGTGAAGACGATGTACGGACGCTCAAATCACCACAAGATCGAAGCCATCTTCAAGGCCTTTGCCCGTGCTCTGCGCGTAGCCTGTTCGCGCGATAAGCAACTGGGCGATATGTTGCCGTCGACAAAAGGATTGTTGTGATGCGCGTAACCGTTATCGATTACAAGGCGGGAAATCTCACTTCGGTGCTGAAGGCACTGCGTCATCTGGGCGCCGAACCCGAGGTGACCGATGACGATGCAGCCCTTGTCGCCGACGCGGAGCGGATTGTCTTGCCCGGCGTCGGTCACTTCCAAGCAACGGAACGCCTGGATGCTAGCGGATTGACGCCCGCCATTCGCGCTGCCATCATACACGGCGTGCCGTTTCTGGGCATCTGCGTTGGTATGCAATGGCTCTACGCAGGATCGAGCGAAGCGGCAGACAAGCAGGGATTAATGTACTTTCGAGAGCGCTGCACACGGTTCCCTGAGCGCCATGAAAAAGTTCCGCATGTCGGTTGGAATTCGATTGAAGTGAGCGCAGGTTCACGACTGCTCGCAGACGTTAAACCGGGTGAATTCGTCTACTTTACGCATTCGTTCAAAGCGCCAGTGACCGCAGACACTGCGGCCATCACAAATTACATCGAACCATTCTCATCCGCCGTCGAGCGCGAGAATGTCTTCGGCGTGCAATTCCATCCGGAAAAGTCCGGGGACACGGGGCTAAGGATCCTGAAGAATTTTCTGGAGGTCGGCAAGTGAAGCTTAACTACCCACTCACACTGAACGATGACAAGTCTGCTCTCAAGCTATATGCTTGGCAGAAGGTGGGCAGATGCCTGAATCTTTCGATGTTCTTTGGAGCCGTCTTGGCAATGGCCGTCCTCTCTGCTGTGTTCAGTGTTGTTGTGCCAGCCGAAGGGAACACGAAACTGATCGAAACACTGTTGCCTTTTGACGCAGGCTTGCTTTGGCTTGCTTTCTGCCTGTCACTCCTCCAACTGATCAACATCCAACCATGCTTCAAGCAGCTATTTCCGCCGAACCGAACAGTCCGGAGCCGTCAGATTGTCGCCCGGAGAGTCGGGAGGGACAGGCAATGCTGACCAAGCGCATCATCGCCTGCCTTGACGTGCACGGTGGGCGCGTCGTCAAAGGCACGCAGTTTGTTGACCTGGTCGACGCCGGCGACCCAGCGGCGCTTGCAGCATGCCACGCGCGCGAAGGCGCCGACGAGATTGTTCTGCTGGACATTACCGCCACCCACGAGGGCCGGCAGACGATGCTTGATACGGTTCGCCGCACGGCGCGCCAGCTGTTCGTCCCCTTCGCGGTTGGAGGTGGCATCCGCTCGGCGGACGATGCGGCGCAGGTGTTTGAAGCTGGCGCCGACAAGGTCAGCGTGAACTCCGCAGCGTTGGCTGACCCAACGCTGATTGAGTCCATCGGGCGCAGCTTTGGGGCGCAGGCCGTAATTGTGGCTATTGACGCGCGACGCGATCCCCGGGCAGAGGATCCAGTGCGCGACGCGCAGGTGTACGTACAAGGTGGGCGCAGACTCGCAGGCCGCCGTGTCGTGGAGTGGGCGCGCGAAGCCGAAGCGTGCGGCGCGGGCGAGATTCTTCTTACCTCGATGGATGCCGACGGTACGCGTGCCGGTTTCGATTGCGAACTCACAGCGGCCGTCAGCCAGGCCGTGAGCATTCCCGTCATCGCTTCCGGAGGCGCGGGAACCGTGGATCATTTTGCTGACGTGTTCGGTCGCGGCCAAGCCGATGCCGCGCTCGCGGCCAGCATCTTTCATTTCGGCATCTCGAGCGCGCGATCCCTGAAAGAGAAACTGGCCTGCGCGGGTCTATCCGTGAGGCTCCCATGCTGATCCCTTCCATCGATTTGCTCGGCGGCCGCATCGTCCAACTTGTGCAAGGCGAAAAGCTCCGTCTGGCCTTCGACGATTTCGAATACTGGATTGAGAAATTTGCGCGCTTCCCGCTGGTGCAACTGATTGACCTGGATGCCGCGATGCGCCAGGGGGATAACTTCGCGCTCGTTGCGCAAATTGCCAAACGTCTGCCCTGTCAGGCAGGCGGCGGTATCCGTTCCGTCGAGCGTGCAAGGCAGGCGCTGGACGCGGGCGCAAGGCGGGTTATCATTGGCTCCGCGCTCTTCTCTGAGGGAGGGGCGGTGAATACCGCGTTTGCTCGTGAACTGTCCGCAGCCGTGGGCACCGAGCAGATCGTTGCCGGCATTGATACCAAGAAGGGCACGATTGCCGTAAAAGGGTGGAAGGCAAATGTTGCCCTTACCCCGGACGAGGCGATTCCGCTGCTTGAACCCTACGCCTCTGCCTTTCTCTACACCCACGTTGATGGCGAGGGGTTGATGCAGGGCTTTCCCATCGAGACCGCCGCCCGCCTGCGCAAGCTTACTGGACGGCAGCTGGTTGTTGCCGGCGGCATTCGCAACCAGCGGGAAGTGGATGCTCTGGACGCTCTGGGCGCAGACGCGGTCGTGGGGATGGCCGTGTATACCGAGCTTCTCTCTGTGGAATGAAATGGATGCGCCGGTCATTGACTTGCTGGAAGGGGACGGGGACCCAGGCAGAAATCGGATATGCTGAAATCAGACACTTCCCCACCCCGTTACGGAGAGGAACCTGAATATGGCGACAAAGCAGAGCGGGCTGCGCCTGGCAAAGCGGCTGGACGAGGTTGGATTTTCTGACATTGTGCAGATTCGTAATAAGGTGATGGAACTCCGCGCAGAGGGTGTGCGGGTGCACGCGCTGCACGGGGGTGAGCCGTTCTTTGAAACTCCCAGCAACATCAAGTATGCAGCCATCCAGGCGCTGGTCGACAATCAGACTCACTACGCTCCGTCGTCGGGTGTGCTTCCACTGCGCAAGGCGCTTGTGGAAAAGCTTTCAGCCAAGAATCGCATTCAGGCCACTACGGACGAAGTGATTGCCACGGTTGGCGGTTCGCAGGCTTTGTACGCGGCCTTTCAAAGCGTGCTCGATCCTGGCGACGATGCGCTGGTTTTCTCGCCTTACTGGACTCCGATTGCCGATTTGATCACAGGGACCCAGGCACGACCGTTGCGTGTGCCCAGCAGCACGGCGCGCCGCAACGGCATTCGCAATACATTGGAGCAGTTTTCAACGCCACAGACGCGCGCGGTCTACTACAACACACCCCAGAATCCGAGCGGCCTGGTCTTCACGCGAGCCGAAGCGGAAGAGGTTGCCGCATTTGCCCGGGAGCGCGACCTGATCGTGATTGCGGACGAAGCCTATGAAGATCTGGTTTATGACGGCGACCATTTTTCGATTGCTTCATTACCCGGGATGGCTGAGCGGACAATCACCTGCTTCACCTTTTCGAAGACCTACGCCATGACCGGATGGCGCGCCGGTTATGCCGTGGCGAAGGAGCCGTTCATGACGGCGTTGCGCAAGATCGTGCTCTACTCCACCAATGGCGTCGCCACGCCGGTGCAGCATGCGATGATTCATGCGCTCACGACACCCGCCGCTGAGATCGCGCGGCTGCGTGAGGAGTACCGCAAACGGCGCGACTTGCTGGTGGCCGGGCTGAACGAGGTGGGCCTGGAGTGTGCGCCGCCGGCGGGGGCCTTCTATGCATTTCCCAATGCAGAAAAGATTCACAAGAACAGCCGCACCGCGGCGCAGATCCTGTTGGACAAGGCGCACATCGCAACCATTCCAGGCTCGGTTTTTGGTGCGCAGGGGGAAGGCCATTTGCGCTTTGGCTACGCCATTACGACGAACGAAATCGAGAACGGCGTGGAGGCTTTGCGCAAATTCTTTGCCTAGTCCGCCGGCCTATTTCTGACCCTTTCCAACCGCGCGACTGGTCTCCACACGAGACCCACGCAGCAGCCGTGCGATCTGCTTGAGGTGCAGTTGTACGGCATAGGCGCGCAGAATCTCGTCCTGCGAGAATGCAATGCCCAGATGCCGCACCTGTTCCATACGCTCTTCCAGCCGTTCAAGGTCCTCTTCCAGATTCATGGACGGCGGTTGCACATCGAAACGCCATTGGTGAATGTTCCCGGCGACGTGATGAAAGCCGCTGCGGATGTCGACGGCAAGTTTCCCCAGCGCCGGTTCGAGTTGCTGCGCATACCCGTCCTGGTGGCTGCCTTCGACGGAGAATTCCAAAGCCACCAGCGCATCGAATAACGAGCGGCCAAATTGCGAGAGCATGTTCAGCCCCTCGTTCCATCCGGGGCCGCCGGAAGGTTCATTGAGCGCAGCCTCGAGCAGTTGATTATTTCCTCGCAGCATGGTCAGCGCATCTTCGCGCAGGGAGGGCGAGTTGGGGGTGGGCGCCCCACGAAAGCCTTCCAGAATCGCTTCAAAGAAAGCTCCCAATACCAGAAACTCCTGCGCCAGCCCATCACGCAACCGTACACGCGCGCGATCAGGAAACACCAGCGTGCTCACGGCCAGCGCTGCAACAATGCCCAGCATCACCTCGCCCACGCGGTCCAGAGCCAACTCCCAGCGCGAGCCCGTTTTCTGAACCAGCATGACGATCGTAATTGTGACTCCTGCAAGCCGCGAACTGTTGCGCAACCCCAGCAAGCCGCAAAGAATCACCGCGGCTAGCACGGCCCCGATGTAGTTCCAGGGGAGCGCGCCGAACAGCGAAAACGAAAAGCCGAATGCCGCACCGATCATCGTGCCCAGAATGCGGTCGCGCGAGGCCGTGATCGTAGACCCCACATTCGATTGCAGCACGATGATGGCGCTGATTGGCCCCCAATAGGGTTCATGCAAACCAAACGCTTGCGCCAGCCACCAGCACAGCGTTGCCGCCAGCGCCGTTTTGGCTGCCAGGATGAAAAGATGCTGCCGCTCCAGGGAGAAATGCCCCGCCGCCGGGTCTTGATGAAGGCGCAGTTTGATGGCAAGCTGCTGCTGAGACCACGTCTTGTTCGTCTTCAGACGCATGGTTGCAACGCGCTACCACAGAAACTAAAGACTACCTTATCGGACGACAATCCATGCGCAGCAGGTTTAATTTCAGCCGGGGATCGATTTTTCCGGTCCGAGGCTATCTGCTTGCGGTAAGCAAGGTTAGCCTCCTACGGGCTTCCACATTTAGCATGATGAAATGAGCGATACGACGATTGGGCCTCGAAAAGGAAAGGTGCGAGTCGGTTATCCGGCAACATTGGCGGCGGAATTACTGGTAGATTTTTCCCGCGAAGCCGAGCTCATCCCGTTGTCCGATGGGCCTGGACCTGAGATCGACATTGAAGTATGGATTCCGGACCCCTATCAGACACGGGCACTGCGCACCTGGTCGAAACTGCGTGGCGTGCGCCTGGTGCTTTCGCTCATGGCGGGGACGGAGTGGATTCCGCGCACGGTCGGCCCCCGCGTCGCCATCTGCAACGCACGCGGCGCGCATAATATTTCCACGGCCGAGTGGACGATCACTTCGATCCTGTCGATGCTCAAATACTTTCCTTTGTATCTAGACATTCAGCGCGCGGGAATATGGAAACGCCGCTTCGAAGCCAGTGAGCATTTCGCAAACATTACCGGGAGCGCGCGCGCCGTCTATCCCCCTGTGATGCAAGAGGAGCTGACCGGAAAGACTGTCTTGATGGTTGGGTATGGGTCGATCGGCAAAGAGATTGAGCGCATGCTGGAGCCGTTCCACGTCGATCTGCTGCGCGTGGCCCGCACCTCGCGCACCAACCCGGTGGTGCATGCGGTCAATGAATTGGAGTCCCTGCTGCCGCGCGCCGAGGTGATCATTCTCATCCTGCCTGCGACTGCGGAAACGAACAACCTGATTGGTGCGCGACAGTTTGCGCTGATGCGGCAAGGCGCGCTGCTGGTCAATGCCGCGCGTGGGCCCATTGTGGATACGGATGCGTTGGTTGAGGCTCTCAATGCTGGGCACGTTCGCGCCGCGCTTGACGTCACCGAGCCCGAGCCGCTGCCCGAAGGGCACCCGTTGTGGCGCTGTCCCAACCTGTTGCTCACGCCTCACATCGGCGGATCGAGCCCGCAGTTTACGCCGCGCGCCCTGCGTACGGCTGCCGATGAGCTGCGCCGCTACATTGCCGGAGAGCCTCTTCAGAATGTGGTTCAGGCCGCGGTCTGAACGGCGATGGGCGCGCGGCGCCAGTCGCGCAATCCCTGCACGGCTAATGCAACCAGGCCCGCGGAGAGCAGCGCAGTAAGCCGCAAATCCTTGTAGGCATACTCACCGATATACACGCCATCGATGGCAATCCACAGCCACCAGTTGGCGATGTATTTGCGCGCCTGCCACCAACTGGCGACCAGACTATAACTGGTGAGCGCAGCGTCCAGATGAGGCAGGGACGCACCGATGCGCACCATCAGGCCGCCCAGCAGCACCGCGCCCAGTGCGCCGGCCAGCATTCCCGCTATCCAACCGCGAACGCCCATCGGAACCACGCGCACTTCGCCTTCCTGGCGTACGCCTCGCCACCAATGCCACCAGCCATAAAGAGTGAATGCGACAAAGAAAATCTGCAGCAGTGCATCGGAAAAGAGTCGCGCGCGATAAAACACGACGAGGTAGAAGATGTCGGCGGCCAGCACCACCGGCCAACAGATCAGCAGGCGTTTGGTAGTCAACCAGATGCCGACGCATGTGGTCAAGAAGCCGGCGAGCTCGACCCAGTTCTCGGCTAGGTAATTCGCGGTTGAGGTTGCAGCGGTCATGATTTTCTGCTCACTGAGCCGCGCGCTGCGGCCCATCGCCGCAATGCATCGAGCAGTCTTTTGCCGGCCGAACTGCGAAACCAGCGCGCATGGCCTACTAACCATCCGTCATAGGCCATGGACGCTTTCTGTTCTGAATGCAATACCCCGAGAAAGTAGTCCGCCTCGGAAAGGGCAAACTCAGCGTGGCAAAGCGCAGTGATCGGCGCCAGCAAGGCTGCTTCCTCATCGCTCAAAGATCGTACCGACTCATATCCGTCAAGCAATGCGAACAAATGATCAAAGTGCACGGGGACGCGCTCGGGATGCGCAGGGTCTTCCACCAGGACAAGCCATTCCACGACGTTGCGCTCGATGGCCTGGGCCAAATCGTGGATCGCGTTGGTACGGTCGGCGAGGCCGAAGTCGATAATCTCCGTGGCCTGCGCATTGTCTCCGTCGATTGTCCAAAGCATATTTGACGCATGCAGATCGTTATGTGTCCAGAGCGGCTTGAGTGTCGACAGGAATGGCCGCAGCTCCTGATGAAAGGGTGTCAGCAATTCAATCGACGCTTCCGAGCAAGCGTGTACTGACTCATTCGCTGCCAAGGCGGGACGTGCCGCCAGGTAGCACTCTAACTCGGCTGCGGGACTTTCAGAAGCGAAGATTGTAAAGCTTGCCACCAACGGGCGCACTTTGCGCTGAGGCGCATCGAAACCCTTCGCCGCCTCATGCAGCCGCGCCAGCGCAGTTCCAGCTGAACGAGCATGCTCGACGGTCTTGAACGGCGTCCACGAAACTGCGTCGCCATAGAGATCGGCACTTGTGGGCACTCCATGGACCTCGTAGGTCCAGTCACCGCTCTCGATTGCCGTTTCGCCGGAGACATCCGCGAAGACACGTGGGACCAATGCTCCGTGCGCGCGCAAATGCGTAAGGAAGCGATGCTCCTCCAACAGGCCTTCTCTATCGCGCACGCTGCGGTGATGCCGCTTTACGAATGCAGGGCCGTGTTCAGCCTGTACGACGCAAGCAGATGAGAATGGCCGCGGACTAGGGCGAACAATCCGCAGCGCCTCACCACACTGCGGCAAGCGGCTCAACAGCGCACAGATGTCTTCAATCGTCAATGGATCCCAGTCCGGTTCCACCAACGAGCCATTCATTCCGTGCGCTTTTACCTCCGTGCTCATCCAGCGTTGCCCTTCCTTCGAACTGGCATAGGAAACGATTCGCAATCTCAGAAAGTGTAATGGGCAGAAAGCCGCACCGTCGTGGGCGCGCCCAGCCATACAAACGTGTCCCCGTAACTGGCGCCGGTATCACTCCAGTAGCGTTTGTCGGCTATGTTGTTGGCGTAGATGTGGAAGCTGACGTGCCCTTGCTCGCCGCCCGGAGTATAACGCGCGCCAAAATTGAAGAGGTTGTAGCTGGGCACGCTCGCCGCGTCGTCGCGGGTGGCTTCCTTGCGCGACGTGTAACCCCAGCCGGGCATCAGGTGAAGACCGCGCAAGTGCGGCACGGTGAGATCGGCAAACAAAGTCGTATGCAGGTGCGGCACGTTGATCACCTGTTTGTTGTCAAAGGATGGCGTGCCGGTGCCGGCGGAGATGGCGCGAATCGCCATCGCCGAACCCGTCAGTCGCAGCCAGTTGGCCGCTTTGCCTTGCACATTCAGCTCGACGCCGTTGTGGGTTTCGCGACCTTGCTGTTCGAAGCAGAGACCGCCCGGCGCGTCGAACTCGCTGGCGGTACAGAATGTGTCGGGAGCTTGAATGACTTTGGGATAGAAAAACGGCGCGCGCATGTGGAACAGCGCAGTCGAAAGCAGGATGCGCCGGCCCGGCGCGTATTTGGCGCCGATCTCAGCCTGGCGTGTTAAAAAGGGCGCGAGAAACTGATTCGCGTTATCTACCCACCAGGGCCCCTCCGGGCCCAGCGAGAGCATCACGTTATAGTTGCCATAAAGCGTGAGGCTCTCAATGGGATTGAATGTGGCGGCATACTGCGGCAGCCATTGGAGCTTGTCCGTGATGGAGGGGGGCGTGCTGGGGCTGGTCGCGGTGAGCGAGTAGTTATTATCGCGCAGCCGGTCTTCCCGTCCGCCGGCAAGCAGTTGAATGCGGCCGGGAAGATGAATGCGGTCCTGGACAATCGCGGACGACTGGTGACTGTCTTCCCAGAGCGTGCGTGGGCCGGCGGATTCGATCGGACTCTCCATAGCGATTGGCGCAATCGGCTGATAGATATTCTCCGCGCCGACGTAAGCATAGACCGCGCCGTCCTGCACGGCGGAGGCCGCGTTATCTGGCGGCGCGCCGGGCTCCTGCACGCTGCGCAGGAAGATTTCGCCGCCGGCGGCCAAGTCCTGTTCGATTGCACCGGTTTTGATGTGTCCGGTTGCGAGCGCCTGGGCCTCCGCGTCGATGCGGAGTTCTCCCGGGTTGCGGTAATCGTAGATGCCGTAGGTACCATCGGGACAGAAGAAGTAGGCTGGCGCGTTGGGTGCGTTGGGGCAGTTCGCGTTCCCGTCGGCATCGAGGGATGAGCCATAGGCGTAGATCACGTTGTCCTGAATGAGCGAATGGCTAAAGCCAGCTTGAACGAACGCAAGCCAGTTGTGCGGCAAATCGTAGTCCAAGCGCGCCCCGGTGTTGAATGTGTCATAGGTATCGGGCGGGCCCCAGGGCTGATCGCCGAGCATCGTGGATGGGTAGATTCTACTGATATCCGGCAACGTCGTTCCGCTCAGCAACTGATATCCGCTTCCATCGCGCTCGGTCTTGTGCTGGTACTCGAAGTCGCCCTTCAAAGTGGCCTTGGGGCTGAGCTTCCAGTCGGCCGCGCCAGCGCCTACCGCGCGCCAGCCGTTGGTGTCGTTCATGTAGGTCACGATTCTTTCGCCGGCCAGGTTGATGCGCACACCAACCTGCTTGCCGTTGGCGAAGAATCTTCCCAGATCCAACGCTCCATAGGCTGTGCCGCGATGGTCCGTGGCCATGTCGAGCGCTCCCACTGTAGCCGGCCGCTTGGTTTCATAATTGATGAGGCCGCCTGCAGAGGCTACTCCGCTCTCGACGCCGGCAATGCCTTTGAGAATTTCGACGCGCTCCTTGTTCTCGAGCGGCACATCCTGCTCGCCCGCAATGGTCATGCCATTGATTTCGAAGCCGGTGGCCAAATCGATGGGAAAGCCGCGAATCTGGTAGTCGCCATAGTAGCCTACGGGCACATAATCGTCGCCAACCGACGCATCGTTCTTCACGACGTCGGAGATCAGGCGCGCAACCTGGTCGTTGAGCAGGTCGCGCGTGACAACTGTTGCCGAAATCGGCGCATCCTTCAGCTGCACGTTATCGAGAGTGCCCACGGTCACGGACTCCGGCAGATAGTCATCTTTGACCTCACCCTGGACGACGACTGTGGTCGTTACGGGCTCAACTGCTTGCACCGGGGGTTTTGGGGCATTGGGTAAAGGCGGCGCGGGCGTTTTGGCCTGACTCTGCGCGTTACAGCACAGCGGAGCAAATACGGTGAAGGTCACCAGGGAGGCGAGCATGAATTGATGGAGTTGAGAGGACAGAGAACCAGGACCAATGCGGATCCCTCGGCTTCGCTCAGGATGAAAGCATTGTGGCAGCCACCTCCAGCGACCAGTCGCGAAGAAAGTGCGCTGGCACGCACCGGCCGCGGATCTGGCTATCGCCGAGATCTGGTTTCGAATGCGATTGGAGCCGTCGAGTGCGTGGTCGAGCATGGGTTCCCCTTGTTTCCAGCTTCATGAAACAAGAGAACTCACGCTGAAATTCGAGGAAGAGGGCATGAAGCCCACGGAAACTTCCCACGCCGGCATTATCCGGATCGGGTTCTAGGGTATTTTCTCAGCCCCATTCAAATGGAGCACCCCTGTTTCAATAACCCGATTGAAACACTTCCGGCGCGATTTGGCAAGTTTGACTGTTTGCCGCTCGGACGGGAAAGGACAGGCGTTCGTCCGTGCCGGGTCAGACCTGCCCGATTTTGAAGCTGCCGACCAGATTTGTACGTTCGTTGGCCAGGCAGCAAAGTTGTTGGCAGGCTTCGACCGAATGCCGTGCACCGGCCGCGGCCCGACTCGATGCTCGCCGCGATTCCGTTGACGTTGGTCGCGACCGACTGTCTGAAGTAGGACTGCTCGATTGCTGCCGGGGCAATTTGCGTGACCATATCAGCGCCAAAGGTTCTGGATCAGTTCCGGATAACCTGCAAGTGTTGGTACTTTGAGGTTAGGTATCTTGGCCGTATCGTCGGCGCGGCGCAAGGTTATGGTCTGACGCGCGTGAGCAAGCGCGAGAAAGCCTTCCGACTTCGCGGCGCTCATAGGGCCGCCTTGAAGGGCGAGGCTTTGTTGCCAGGCGGGGGAGAGCGCGGCCAGGTAGGCCGGCTCGGCAAAGCATAAGTAGCGTTTGGCCGCAACGTGCAAACGGATGGGATCGAGAATAGGCTTCGTCGCCGCCGCTTTCAATCAGCCTGAAAACTTCGTCGACGAACGACGGCGTTCGCATGCGGTTGACACCTCGATCTAAAACATTTCCCCCGCCGGGCGCGCGCATGTGCCGATGCCACGCAAGCATCACGGCAACCAGCGCCGGGAGGAGCGCTGCGCCGGCCAGCGAGAGGAATGCGTTCTTCCAGCCGAACTATACGGTGACGCGCGCGACAGTGTCACCGGAAAGCCAGCCCGAGAGGTAGCCGACATTGTCGATGATTCCCGCCGCGGTGGCGCTGCCGCGCATGCCCCCGAGATTGATGCTCGTGGTCCCGGCAAGGTACGGGTAGGGACCGAGGAGGAAGAATCCGGCCACCGCCACCAGAAACCCGGGCGTCGGTTAGCTGGCGTGGCCCGGCATGCGCGGGAGGACCAGCCACGGCGAACTGGCCCGAATCGAAAGGCGCAGGGCTGGACCGGCGAAAGTCTGATGCAGACGGCCGAGCGAGCGGGGCCGCGCAGCCTGGAATTGACGGGAGGGATCAGGTTCTGAAACTCCGCGAGGTCCGAGCTATCCCAGGTCCGTGAATCCGGTTTTGGGCGACCCAGCGTTCAAACCGGTAGGCTATTTGCCAGTGCCTTCGTCGATTGTGGCAATGCGATCGACGCCCGGCACGGTGAAGTGCTCGATTTTGCCGCTTGGCCAGTGGATCTCAATGTCGTCCACCTTGGCGGTCTGGCCGAGGCCGAAGTGCGGACGCTGATCGTTGGACGAAAGGTAGCTCCCGCCGCTGATCACATCACCGCGCTGCTTCATGCCATTGGCCGTCACGTAGACCGTAGCGCCCACGGCATCACGCGGGCTGCAAGGGCTCTTGTGATCAGTGCATGATCCGACAAGTTTGAGTTCCAGCCAGTGGTTGTGATCCGGATTCACGTTGCGCAACAGCACCGGGTGGCCGTCCATCACGTTGATTACGGCATCGATTTTGCCGTCGTTGAACAGGTCGCCCACAGCCATGCCGCGTCCGGCAATGACATCCGCAAGTCCTGTGCCCTCCACAGCCGGCACTGCTTCGAATTTCTTGCCCTCAAGGTTGTGGAAGAGCATGGGCCGTTCCGCCCAGCTTGTGCCCCAGTTATATTTGTCGGCTTCGGGATACACATGGCCGTCATCCATGAGCAGATCTTTCCAGCCATCGTTGTCATAGTCGAAAAATGCGTCTCCCCAACTCAGGAAAGGTACGGAAACTTCGGCGATTCCCAACTTGTAGCTGATGTCCGTGAGATTGCCGTCGCCTTCATTGAGATAGAAAGGCTTATAGTCGTCAGAAAACGTGGTATCGAAGATCGCCAGCTGTCCGTTGTTCTGGAAGTCGCCCACCGCAATGCCCATGGACGCTGTTTCACGCCCGGCTTCATTCAGTGCAAAGCCCGAAGCGTAGCTTACATCTTCAAAGGTGCCATCTCCCTTGTTCAGGTACATGTAGTTCGGGGTGGAGTCGTTGCCCACCAGCAAATCGACCTTGCCGTCGTTATTGATGTCCACGAAGACCGCGCCCAGCCCGTAGTAGCCCGGCTTGTCGTCCACGCCGGCCTTGACGCTCACATCAGTAAAAGTGCCGTCGCCATTGTTGTGGAACAGATGATCCGGCTCGCCTTTCAACCCGCGCGGCCCGCATGCGACCGGTTCGCCTCGGAAGGTGCAGAAGGCATTGTGGCCACCGCTCTCTTTACTGTCGGGCAGATTGTTCCAGTCCCAGTGAATGTAGCCGGCGACAAACAAATCAAGCCGGCCGTCGCCGTCATAGTCGCCCCAGGTTGCGCCGCTCGACCAGTTGCCGAGCTGCACTCCAGCCTTCTCCGCCACGTCAGTAAACGTTCCGTTGTGGTTGTTGCGATAGAGGCGATTCTTTCCAACGTTGGACACAAAGATATCCGGCCAGCCGTCATTGTCAAAGTCCGCAATGGCAACGCCTGTGCCCCAGCGGTCATTGGTCACGCCGGCCCTGGCGGCGACGTCGGTGAAGGTTCCGTCATGGTTGTTGTGGAACAGCGCCGCGTGCGGTGCTGTGGCCTTGCCGATGAGCGCATCCACCGTAGATCCATTGACTACATAAATATCGAGCCAGCCGTCGTTGTCGTAATCGATGAGGCCGACACCGGACCCCTTAGTCTCAACGATATAGCTCTTAGCCGGCGTGCCCATCCGGTGCGTCCAGCGCGTCAGGCCGGCTTTCTCGCTCACGTCTTCAAAAACAATCGGGCCGGATTTCACGAAGCCGCCCGCGGTGATTGGCCGGTGCTGCGCATCGAGAATCGGTATATGCGGAGCGCTCGAGTCTTGACCGCCGCTCGCGGCCTGCGCTGGCTGAACGAGCGGAAGAGCGCCTGAAAGTGTGACCTGGGCGTAACCGAGGGCGGGAATTCCCGCTGCCATCAGCCCCAGAAAGGTAGTTGCGCGGACAACTGGAAGCATGGCAGCAAGTATACGGGGCCGGGTGGGCCTGAGTATCGTCCGAAAGGTGGAACGGGCTGAAGGTCCCCGTCAGGCCCTGACCGCATCACTTCGTCAACTCAAATGCCATGCACCCGTCCAGGTCCCTCATTGCCCGCTCGGCGGGTTGTTCGCGGGCTGCACGTTAGACACCTGCCAGCCGTTGCTGCTCTTGGTCAGCGTCGCCGTCCCGGTATCCGCGCCTGAGCTTTCGCGAACAATCTTCGGATACGCAGTTTTCATTTCCGTCGTATTGGACCAGTCAGGCAGGCTGGTCAAGCCATAGCGATAGTTCACCGTGTATTGCGCCGCGTCGGGGTCTGCAGGCGAATAACTGTCCACCGAAATCACCTGCGCATGGCCGAAGCAGAAATTTCCGTAGCCCGGTTGCGTCTGGTCCGCAGTCCAGGCCGAGCGCCCCCTGTCGGAGAGATCGTAATTATTCACTTGCTTCGAGCCAACCAGGAATCGCTTCTTCTCCGCTGAGCTTCTGGCCAGCAGGCCTGCATCGACCAGGGCGTCATAGCCCTTGGTCTGCTCGTCATTCGACGTATCCGCCTGCACCGGCAATTTCTGCGAAGAGTCCCACAAGCAGTCCTGCTGACCTTTGTAGTAATCGTTCAACGCCGACCTGAACGCTTCCTTGTCGACCGTGTTTTTCTTGCACCCCACGCCGAGGCCGACCAATGAGGCCATCGCCAATATCAACAGTGCTTTTGCGCGCATCCTGGCTCTCCTTCGCATCGTTGGATGCAAGATTCCGAGTTCGCAGCCGCATGCCGAGTTGGGGCGTGTTCAGAGACGATAGCTGTGCCTGTTATCCCGCCCAGGGTTAAAAAGCCATTCTGATGCATCTGATGGGCGCTGAGCGTCCCTCGCTCACTCTCCCCCGATCTCATATGGAATTCCGAAGCGCCCGATCTGGATCAGGGCCTTGTCAGCCGGCGGCCAGATGCGCAGACTTTCGACGCGGTTTGAACCGGAAAGCCGGTGCGCTTCACAGGTTCCCACCAGCGCACCTGTGGCCGCCTCGTTGAAATGGAAGTTCAGAGCATCGCGGGCCTGGGCCCGCTCCCAACCGAATACATACTCGCCCGACTTGAGGGCGATGCCGCCAATTTTCACCGGTGCCTGCACAATCAGGTAATGGGAATACTTCCCGTCGGCCGAGTAGCCGGCAGTCAGCAACACCACGCCTGCAATGAATTGGCCACGCCCATTCACTATGCCGGAGGCTGTGCGCAGTTCGGTTTCGATGTGCTCCTTTTCGACAGGTGCGCGCGCCGGCAGCAGCGAAGCCAGTTCCGCGTCCGTTGCCTGCCGCCACGAAGACTTCTGCGCTGTCGCGATTGAACAGGACAAAATGAAAATGCCTGCAAGTGCAAGAATCTTTTTCATGATTTTGGCTTCCTCAACGATTCCAAAGGAACAATACCGCGCTGAATGGCCGCCGTGGCAGCCTGCGTACGATCGGTCACGCCCAGCTTGCCCAGAAGACTGTTGATGTGCGTCTTCACGGTCGCTTCCGAAATCGCCAGTTCCCGAGCAATCTCCCTGTTGCTTTTGCCGTGCACAATCTGTTCCAAGGTGTCGAACTCCCGCGGCGTAAGCTCCTCAGTACCCATGCGTTCGGCAAGCTTCTCGGCAATAGCCGGTGGAATATGCGACTTGCCCGCGTGCACGGCGTGGATCGTCGTGATCAATTCCTCCGTGGTCATGCCCTTCAGCAAATATGCACGCGCACCGGCCTGCAATGCGCGATAAATATCTTCGTCTCCATCGTAGGTAGTGAGCACAATAAAACGCGCCCCCGGTGTCTCCATGCGCAGGCGCTGAATCACGTCTACGCCGCCCATACGAGGCAGGCGGAGATCCATCAGAGTAATATCCGGGAGATGCTTGCGGAACTGCGTGATCGCTTCCACGCCATCCGCCGCCTCGGCCACAACCTCCAGGCCATCCACGACGTTGAGCAGCGCCACCAGCCCCTGCCGCACTACGTGGTGATCTTCAACGACCATTATGCGAATCGATGTCTTTGTCACGGTTGCTCCTTCATCTGCTCTCGTGTTTCTCGCCGCGCCTTCAGGCGCAGCCTTAGGTTGGTGCCTGCTCCGGGTTCGCTGGTCACTTCCAGCGTTCCGTTAATTGAAACCGCTCTCTCGCGCATTCCCATCAGCCCATAGTGTCCCGGCGGCAACTCCTGTTCGGTTTGAAATCCACGCCCGTCGTCGCGCACTTCGACCGCGATCTCCTGCGGCCCGTACTCCAGCTGCGCGGACAAGCGTTTGGCCCCCGCATGCTTCTTCACATTATGGATGGCTTCCTGGACAATGCGCAGAATCTCCTGCTCGGTGGCCTGCGGCAGTGGCCGGTAAGCACCGAAGATGCTGAACTCGGCATCGAGCTCAGCGCTCTGCGCGCCCTCCACCATGCGCCGCAGCTTCACCGGGAGAGTCGCCTCGCCCGCGTCCTGCGAGCGTAGCGCCCAGATCGACTGTCGCGCATCGGCCAGTCCTTCGCGCACGTATTCGCGGGTACGGTCCAAATGCTTCTGCGCCGCCTCCATCCTGCTCATGCGCAACAACTCGGCCAGCAGTTCCAGTTGTATGGAGATGCCTACGTAGCCCTGAGCCAGCGTGTCGTGAATCTCCCGCGCAATGCGATTGCGTTCACCGAGTACGGCGTTGAACTCGCGCTCTGCGCGCTTGAGCCGCAGCCGCTGCACCAGCACTATAACGCCAACCAGCAAAAGAATGAGCAGTGCGTAAAACCACAGTGTCTGATAGAAATGCGGACGCAGTTGAAACGCAAGCGATGCGCCTTCGCTGTTCCACACACCGTCATTGTTTGCCGCCTGCACGCGAAACGTGTAATGCCCGGCAGGAATGTTGGTGTAGTAGGCAGTGCGGCGCGCTCCGGCTTCTGTCCAGCCATGATCGAAGCCCTCCAGCATGTAACGATAGCGAACCTTTTGCGGCGCTACAAAACTCAGCCCCGCATAGCCGAATTCGAAATGCACATGTCCGGCCTCGACTCGAAGGCCCGAGTCTGTTCCGCCCTGAACGTCTGCGGCATGCAAGGCTTGGGGGATGTCGTCAATGGTGAAGCGCTCCAAAGCAACTCCCGGCGGCACGGCGTTGACCGGGAAATGCGCCGGAGCCACTTCGACCAGACCCTTGGGCGTGGCGAACCATAGGTGCCCATCGTGCGAGCGCCAGGCGGACGGATGGCTATTGGTGGCCGTTTCGCGGCTGCGCAGGCCGTCCGCGGTGCCAAACTCAATCCAGTGCAGGCAACCGGCAGCATTTGTTTGCAGGACATCACAGCGTGCAATACCGTTGCCGGTAGCAAACCACAGATGGCCGGCGCCGTCGTCGAGGACGGCGTGAATCGTGGTCGTTTGATCGAGCCCATTGTGCTCGGCAGGGGAAAACGTCCTTCCATTCCACAGGTTCCATCCGTGGTCCTGGGTGCCGATGATGAGCGACCCATCCGGCCGCGCCAAAAGCGCCGTGATCACATTGCTGGAGAGCCCGTTGGCTGTGGTGTAGTTCTCAATCGTACCGGCGTGCAGGCGGGAGAGGCCGGCAAACGTCGCTACCCATAAATTGCCCTGCGCATCGCGCGCCATCGCGCCTACCAAATCGCTGCCCAGGCCGTTTGCGTGGGTAAAGGTTTCCATCTTTGCGTCGCCATGACGCCGGTCTGCATTGCTCCAATGCGTCAATCCGCGCCGCGTTCCGATCCAAAGCGATCCATCGGTGTCCACCAGCAGGGAGCGGATGAAGTCGTCCGGTAGTCCATCGGCGGAGGTGAATGCATCCACCGCACTGCCGCGAATGCGATTCAGTCCATCGGGTGTGCCAACCCACAGGTTGCCATTCGGGGCCGCGGCCAGCGACAGAATCACGTCGCTCAGCAGCACATCGCGCACCGAGTAGCTTCGGCTCCCAACCGCGTCGGCCCCGTTGCGTGGCAGGGCGTTGAGGCCTCCGCCGCTGGTCCCTACCCACAGCTTTCCTGCCGTACCTTCCACCACGGTGGTGGTCGAGTCGGAGCTCAGCCCATCGCGCGCCGCGAAGGTATGAAAGCGCTGGTCCCGGAGAATGTGCAGCCCATCGGCCTCGGTCCCGGCCCACAGATCGCCCTCCCGGTCTTCCATTAGCGCCAGTACCGACGCCTTGGCCAACGGATCAGTTACCGGCAGCAGCTGCAATTTGCCGTCCGACCAGCGCGCCAGACCGCGATTGGTCCCAATCCATAGGCTCCCCTTACGGTCGGCAAACAGCACCTGAATTCTGCTGCCGGGCAATTCTCTTCCCACCAACAGCCGCAACAGGGAGCCGGCGGCGCCGATCAACTCTACGCTGCGTTTGCTGGCAACGGCGCGCACTCCGCTGCCGAGTTCAACCTGGAGCTGCGCTGCTGCTATCGGAACGGCCTGCTCTGCAATCGCCTGCCGAAAGCGCCCGTTCTCGAAGTGCGCCGCACCGCTGGCGGTTTCGACCCTGATTCCGCCATGCCCGTCTGGCTGCAAGCTTACGATTTGGTTCCCGGGCAGACCGTCTGCCTGCGTGAAGGTCGTGGCGGCGCCGCCCTTCCAGAGCACCAGGCCTTCGCTGGTTCCGATCCACAGCGCTCCGTCTTTGCCCACCAGCAGGCAGCGAACATCGTTGCCCGGCAGCGCCGGGCGCGAGCTGCGGTCGAAGACCTGAAACGTATTGCCGTCGAAGCGAACCAGTCCGACCTCGGTGCCCAGCCACACAAATCCATCTTGCGTCTGCGCCACCGCCTGGACCGTATTCTGCGGCAACCCATTCTCCATCCCCCAAGCCTGGCGTCCATAGCTGGCTAAGGTCGTCGAGGGCTCAAGGGCAAATCCGCTTCCCGTCAAGTCCAGCAATGCAAGCAGAGCCAGGACCATCGTCGCCCAATGCGCTAGAGTTGCAGCTACGCCAAAGCCCGCTCTGGCTCGGCTCGCTGCAGCATTCGGGTTGGAGCGATCATGAGCCACGAGTGCGGAAGGATCTGGTCTCAAAAGGCATTCCAACTGCGCAATGAACGCACTGCGCCCGGCGATGAAGGCAAACATGGCGTGCAGGTCAATGCACTCAGACTACCGCACAAAGACCTGGCCCGGTCTCCATCCATTGGTGGAGTCCGTCCTCGCTCCAAGGGCTCAAGACACCTCGCGCCATCGAAGCTACTCTGGGATCACTCCTGAATTAGTTCGTGACCTGGCCTTCCATGGTACGACGATCGGGTGGCTGCTCTCGCATCGCAGCCACCCGATCTCCTTTTGCAGCAAAGATTCCAACTCGTCGGCGATTCGATGCGGCTAATCGTTCTTGATCTGGGCCGCCCGGTTTTTTACGTAGGTCACCGTCCAGTGCCTGCCGTTCTGGTCGTAGGTCACAGTGCGGTCGCCTTCAGTTTGGCCATCGGGTTGAATCTTCTGGCCAATCGCCATTCGCGTCTCCAGTTCGCTCATGCCCGGCTTCACCTGGTGCGCGTCCACCGTTGCCCACACATCCTTCGGCCAGTTGTCGTAAATGGTGTGCGGATCGTCATAGAAAAACAAAAGGTCAGTGAAATAGGACTCCTCGCTGCCTTGGATCGCGCCCACCGGAGTAGCGTAGGTATCCAGCTTGCCGGGCAACGTAAAGACCGCAAAGACCTGGCGTGTGCCGTGTTCCAGACTGTCATCCACCTTGGCCGGCACCGCCGCCTTGATGATCTTCTTTACATCCAGCGGTTGCGCCGAAGGGATGAGGCCAATCCGTTTGCTGAACTCCACCTGGCCCTTTTCATAGGCGAAATACGGCATGGCGTAGCCGTCCTTCATCCAGACACGAGTGCCCTCCAGTGGTTGCAGGTCGTCAAAATGCGCCGGGGAAATGGTTCGCACCACGGCCAGGTCGTCTTTGCTCAGGCTCTGGTTCGGGTCCTGCTGCACAATTACGCCGGGATTTTGCCGCTGTTTCCACACCGTGAAGAGGTAGATTCCGCCGATCGCCAGGGAAATAAGGGTTGGAATCAGAATTTTCTGCCAGGTTTTCATCTAGGCTCCTTGCTGCTTTTGTCGGGACTTGTTCTCTCAGGACTCATTTTCTCAAGGCCGGTCTCAGCACGCGTGCTCTTCTCGGCCCGTCGCCACGACCCACCCTTGCGCTGTGAACCGGTGAAGCTGCACGGGATCGCGGCGCGCACCTGGCGCGCCCCTTCAAACCTACCAGCTTCGATGCCGTAAACCGGGCGTCCGTGGTCTTCCGAACTCTGGGATCGGGGAGGCTTTTGTCGCTCGAAGGAGCTGTCTGCGGAGGGTCTTGACAGGGCGAATTGCGGGACTTACCATAGCCCGATGGAATCGATACCAGCCGGCTTCGCTTCCACTCACGTTACACTCTTCCGAGCCAGGAACTCTCCTGGCCTTTGATCCCTGCTCTCGAATGGAGTCTCCATGTACCGTTTTTCCAGAAGATTGCTGATTGCCGCGCTGGCCGCCATCACTCCCTGGGTGCCTCTTTCGGCGCAGACCATGACCGCCCCCGATATTACAAAGCAGCCGACGCTCTACGTGGTTCCCTATGCCCATCTCGACACCCAGTGGCGCTGGGAATTTCCCCAGGTGATCAGCGAATACCTTCTCAAGACCATGCGGGTGAACTTCGATTACATCGATAAGTACCCGCACTATGTCTTTAACTGGACAGGCTCCAATCGTTACCGGCTCATGAAGGAGTATTACCCTTCCGACTACGCCAGGTTGAAGCAGTACGTAGCCAAGGGCAAATGGTACCCGGCTGGCTCCTCCGTGGAAGAAGGCGACGTGAACCTGCCGAGTGCAGAATCCATCATTCGCCAGGTGCTTTACGGCAATACCTTTTACCGTGATGAATTTGGCAAGGCCAGCGCGGAATACATGCTGCCCGACTGCTTCGGTTTTCCCGCATCGCTGCCGACCATTCTGGCCCACGCCGGCGTGAAGGGGTTTTCCACGCAGAAGCTGAACGCGGCCTGGCAACCGGCTCCCCTGATCGGCGGTCCGGATTCGCCGGAGAACACGCCGGAAGGCATTCCTTTCAACGTGGGGGTGTGGGAAGGCCCGGACGGGGAAACCGTGCTGGCTGCGCTGAATCCAGGTGGCTACGGCAGTCGCATCCGAACAGACCTGAGCAAGACGCCTCCGCCAGTGCCACCGCCCGCGCCGGGCTCCAACCCGCGTCGCAGACCGCAGCCGGAAACCGACTGGGTCAGCCGCATCGAGCTCGACGGAAAAGTGACGGGCGTGTTTGCCGACTATCACTACATAGGCACAGGCGACATCGGCGGCGCGACGGATGAAGAATCCGCTCGCCTGCTCGAGGCTACCGTCACACAGGGCGAAGCCGTCATTCCCGGCCCCGACTTCAGAAGTGGTAATCTTGCCGGTCCCGCGCCGGAAGGCACGCCGGTGCGCATGGGCGATGGCTCGGTGAAGGTGATTTCCTCGGCCGCCGATCAGATGTTTCTGGATATCAAGCCGGACATGCAATCGAAGATGCCAAGCTACAAGGGCGATCTCGAACTGATCAACCACTCGGCGGGTTCGCTGACCTCCCAGGCTTATCACAAACGCTGGAATCGCAAGAACGAGATGCTGGCCGACGCAGCTGAGAAGGCATCGGTCGCTGCGGCCTGGATGGGCGGTCGTCCCTATCCGCAGCAGCGCCTCAACAATGCCTGGACCCTGGTGATGGGGGGTCAGTTCCACGACACGGGTGCGGGCACGGCTACACCACGGTCATATGAATTTGCCCAGAACGACGACGTTATCGCGATGAACCAGTTTGCCGACGTGCTGAGGAGCGCAACGCAGGCGGTTGCTTCCTCGCTGAACACAGAGGTCAGCGGCGTTCCCATCGTGGTCTTTAACCCGCTGAGCATTGAGCGCCAGGATGTGGTGGAGGCGGATGTCCCGTTCCCCGGTGCAATGCCCAAGTCAGTCCACGTCGTCGGACCCGATGGCCAGGAAGTGCCGTCGCAGGTCGAGCACGGCAAGGTTCTGTTCCTCGCCAAGGCGCCGTCGGTTGGATACGCGGTGTACGACATTCGCAAAGGAGAAGCTGCGGCGCCATCGTCGGAATTGAAGGTCAGCGATACGCTGCTCGAGAACGCGCGCTATCGTGTGACCATCAGCTCGGACGGCGATGTCGCCGGCATCTTCGATAAGTCCATCGGCAAGGACCTGCTCTCGGCGCCCATGCGGCTGGCCATCTCCAACGATGCGCCCAAGCAGTGGCCGGCATGGAACATGGACTTCGATCAGGAGCAGGCCGAGCCCCGCGCTTATATCGGCGGTCCGGCAAAGGTTCGCGTCGTTGAAAACGGCCCGGTGCGCGTGGCTGTAGAAGTGTCGCGCGAAGGCGAGGGCTCGAAGTTCGTGCAGACCGTGCGGCTCTCTGCCGGGGACGCTGGCAACCGCGTCGAATTTGGCGACTCCATCGACTGGAAATCGCTCTCCGCCAATCTGAAGGTCGTTTTCCCGCTTGCCGCAGCCAACAGGATGGCCACCTACAACTGGGAGATCGGTACCATTCAACGGCCTGTCGCATTTGACCGGCAATTTGAAGTGGCCTCCCACCACTGGATTGACCAAACCGATGAGAGCGGCTCATGGGGAGCGACCATTCTGACCGACGTGAAGAATGGATCCGACAAGCGCGACGATCACACCATCCGTCTTACGCTGCTGCGCTCACCCGGTCAAGCCGCACAGATGCCTGGCGATTACACTGACCAGCTGAACCAGGACTGGGGTCATCATGAAATCCTGTTTGGCATTGCCGGTCACGCGGGCGATTGGCGGGAGGGCAAGACCGACTGGCAGGCCTATCGCCTGAGCATGCCGCTCATCGCCTTTGAAACCTCCAAGCACGAGGGGGCGCTTGGCCGAAGCTTCAGGCTGCTAAGCGTGGACAATCCCGACATCCGCGTGCTGGCTTTGAAGAAAGCCGAGAAGAGCGATGAAGTGATTCTCCGCATGGTGGAGCTGGACGGCAAACCCGCTTCCCAAGTGCATGTGAAGTTTGCCGGTCCACTGATTGCGGCCCGCGAAGTAAACGGGCAGGAGCTGCCAACAGGTTCAGCAACCATCGAGAGCGGAGCGCTGGAGACGTCGTTCAAGCCCTATCAGCCGCGCACCTTTGCGTTGCGCATTGGCGCAGCTCCGGCGCATGAGCAGGGCGTTGCTTCGCAGGTTGTCTCGCTGAAGTATGACCTGGCCGCTTCCAGCAATGACGATACCAGTGCGCAGGGGGGATTCGACGCCAAGGGTGACGCGCTGCCAGCCGAGATGCTGCCCAGTCAGCTCGAGATCAATGGCATCGATTTCCAGCTTGCTCCCTCCGGCACCGGCCTTCCCGATGCCGTTGTGGCGAAGGGCCAATCCATCGAACTCCCACAGGGTGATTTCAACAAGGTATACGTCATCGCCGCATCGGATGAAGGCGACCAGCAGGCCGTCTTCCATATCGGCGAACGTGCCGAGAAGCTGACCATCGAAGATTGGGGTGGGTTTATCGGCCAATGGGACACGCGCCTGTGGAAGCCAAGGCCAGACTCGGTCACCGTCGGCGGAAGGGCCGACAGCCGTGAGCCACGACATCAAGTCCCGCTGCGCAAAGATTGGGCTGTCTCGGCCAACCATGCCACGTGGGATTTGACCAACACCGGCTCCCCGAGCTGGTCGCCGAGCTATCCCAACGATTATCTCGGCCTGCGTCCAGGTTTCATTAAACCCGCCACGCTGGCCTGGTATGCCTCGCATCATCACACGCCCGATGGCCTGAATCAGCCCTATCAGTACAGCTATCTGTTCGTTTATGCGCTCGATCTGCCCGCGCACGCCAGGACACTCAAGCTTCCCCCCAACGACAAGATTCGTATCATGGCCGTTTCTGTGGCCAAGGAAGAACCGAATGTAGATCCTGTTCAACCTCTGTACGATACTCTTGGCAGAACCGCACCGGACGCGAACCCAAGCGCTTCGACGATCGAGTAGCCGAAAAGGCCGCTCAGGCCTGGTCAGCTCGAGGCGGATGGAGCGCTCTGCATGATGGTGCGCGAGTGCTCTTCCGTCCTCTTGAATATCGGAGAGAACGGCAAACGCCGCTTTCTCGCAGATCGCGGCTGGGCAGGCCCAGAGTCTTTTTCACCCGAAGTTGGCTCGTCTCAACTCCCGACTTGTCTCGCCATTTGCTGCCGAATGGGTCCGAGGAAATCCAGGAAGGGTCTTGGATGACTCCTCCCTGTGGCGGGTCCCCGCTGCCCAACGCGCAGGCCGAATCGGATAAAGCCCTGCGAGGCTTTCGCGCCGAATGCCTCCGGGCTCCATTCAAGCACGGTCGGATCGATCGCGATCAATCGAAGCACGATCGCGCACAGCACGAGTTTGGCTGGTCGAAAAAGCTGAACAGCACGCATTCTTCGTGCCAAACGCGGCCACTTCCAGCCAAGGTGCGGTTTGTGCCCAATTTGTTATGGTATCGTTTCCAACTCATCTTCGCAGAGGTATAATTCGCGCAGACGTTCCGATAGTGGCACTCGTGTTACATGACAAGAACCACTGGGGGTGCGCGAAGTCAAGCGGGGGATCGGAAATGAAGACTGTAAGCGGTATTGGCGGGAGCAAGCGCACTTTAGGTCTTGGCCTTTTGACTGCGGCGCTTTGCGTTTCTGCCGGCCTGTCGAGCAGCAGCCAGGCGGTTGCGCAGTCGGCAGAGCAGGCAGCGCGCGTTGTTCAATCGCTGGATAGCAACTCCCAGGCAGTGGTGGGCCGGCTCAGCGAACTCGACCAACTGCCGGCAGAAGAATGGCGCTACCACGCCGGCGACCTTGCGCACGGAGAGTCCACGGATCTGGATGACTCGTCATGGCAGCTGGTGAAGGCGCAGGCACAAGGCTCGGAGGAAGCGGAATGGTTCCGTCGCTGGATTGAGGTGCCTCAGGAATTGCATGGCTACGACCTCACCGGCACGCGCATCTGGTTCTCGTTTTCGGCCAATGCCAACGGCCCCATGCCGGAGATTATTTATTTCAACGGGCGGCGCGTCGCACTGGGCGACGACCTGGAACCAATTGTGCTTTTCGACAATGCCAAGCCGGGCGACAAAGTGTTGGTTGCTGTCAAGCTGCTGCATACCGTCGACAAAAAGACCTTCGGCGGCACCGGATTGAAGATTGATTTCGCCGACAATCGCCCTAACCCTGAAGATCTTCGCCTCGAGATTCTTTCCGCGACCTTGCTGATACCGAGCCTCTCAAAGAGCGCGGATGCCGATATGGCAACTCTGGAGAAGGCGGCAGAGGCAGTCGATCTTCACGCCCTTGACGCCAAAGACCAGAGCAAGTTTGATCAATCGCTGAAGCAGGCTCAATCGACGCTTGAAGGTTTGAGGCCGCTGCTGCAACAAGCTACTTTCCATCTCACCGGCAACTCGCACATTGATGCTGCGTGGTTGTGGCCGTGGACTGAAACCGTCGACGTGGTAAGGCGGACATTCGCCACCGCGCTGCAATTGATGAATGAATATCCGGACTACACCTACACGCAGTCCGCCGCCCAATACAACGCCTGGATCGCCGACAAGTATCCGCAGATGAATGACGAGATCAAGAAGCGGATCAAAGAAGGGCGCTGGGAGATCGTCGGGGGCATGTGGGTTGAGCCCGATTTGAATATGCCCGATGGCGAAGCTCAGGTCCGTTCCATCCTTGTGGGCAAGCGCTGGTTCCAGAAGGAATATGGCGTGGATGTGCGCATCGGCTGGAATCCTGACTCCTTCGGATATACATGGCAGTTGCCGCAGATTTACAAGCGGTCCGGTATCGACTACTTCGTGACCCAGAAGATGACCTGGAACGACACCAATCAGCTTCCCTTCAAGCTGTTCTGGTGGGAGTCTCCCGATGGCAGCAAGGTGCTTACCTATTTTCCCCATGACTACGGGAATCCCAATCTGAATCCTGTTCGTCTTTCCTATGACGTGGTGCAGGCCCGCTCACGCGCGCCCGGCTTGTCGGAGGTGATGGATCTCTACGGCATCGGCGATCACGGCGGGGGACCAACCCGCGCCATCCTCGATGAAGGCGTGCACTGGATGCAGCCGGACAAAGTGGTTCCCAGGTCGAAGTTCGGAACCGCACAAAGTTACTTCTCCAGTGTCGAAAGCAAGCTCGCCACTGACTCGCCGGTCTGGGATTACGAATCGATCGCCAAAGGATACAAGGCTCCGGAGACGCCCACAGATGGACAGATTGCCATTCCTACCTGGAAGAGCGAAATGTATTTTGAATACCATCGCGGCGTCATGACTACGCAGGCCAATCACAAGCGCAATATGCGCGACAGTGAAGAGCAGGCCATCAATGCCGAGAAGTACGCGTCTTTAGCGTGGCTTGAAGGTAAGCCGTATCCGGGCAACGAACTTACCGAAGCGTGGAAGAAGATTACTTTTAACGATTTCCACGATCTGGCTGCCGGGTCCGGTATCGGAGTCATTTACAAGGAGGCGCAGAAGGATTTCGACGATGTGCGCTGGGCAACGAATGAAATCTCCGAGCAGGCGTTGAAGACCATCTCCGCGGGCGTGGACACGCAGGCGCCCGGCGGCGTTCCAGTGATGGTTTTGAATCCTCTGGCCTGGGAGCGGTCCGGAACGGTCACGGTCGACGTGCAATTGCCCTCCGCGTCCGCTGGCGGCGTTTCAGTGCTCGACGCCATGAACCACGTTGTGCCCTCGCAGTTGCTCAAGAGCGATGCCCACACCAACACTTACTCGCTGCTGATTAAGGCAAATGGCGTGCCGTCATTGGGTTACAAGGTTCTGCACGTTGTCGCCGGCACAAAGCCGTTCCCAACGGACTTGAAGGCGGAAGGGCTGACGCTGGAAAACTCCGCGTTGAAAGTCATCGTTGACAAAGACACCGGATGCATCACCAGCCTGTACGACAAGAAATCTCACTTTGAAGCACTGGCTCCCGGCGCTTGCGGAAACCAGTTGCAGACCTTCAAAGATCTTCCCAAAGACTACGACGCCTGGAACATTGATCCCGGCACCCTGGATCATTTCACCTCCATCGATAAAGCTGATTCAGTTGAATTAGTCGAGAAGGGCCCGCTGCAGAGTGCGATTCGCGTGACGCATAACTGGCAGAGCTCAAAGTTTGTACAGGACATTACACTTGATGCCGGTTCCGATCAGGTAGACGTTGTAAATGACTTCGATTGGCACGAGACTCATGTCCTGCTGAAGGCTGCATTCCCATTGGCCGCAACCAGCAACAAAGCCACATATGAAGTTCCCTACGGAAGCATTGAACGCGCAACAACGCGCAATAACTCCTGGGAGCAGGCGCAGTTTGAAGTACCGGCTCTGCGCTGGGCCGACCTTGGCGACGCGCAGCATGGCTTCAGTCTGATCAACAACTCCAAGTACGGATATGACGACAAGGACAACGTGCTGCGCATTTCGCTGCTGCGTTCGCCCATATGGCCCGATCCGGACGCAGACCGCGGGCACCATCACTTTACCTATGCGCTTTATCCGCACGGTGGCGACTGGAAGCAGGCTTTAACCGTGCGCCATGGCTACGAATATAACTACCAGCTCCATGCCATGCAGGTCGAAGCGCACAGCGGAAGCCTTCCGGCCCAGTTCGCCTACGTCACCGTGAAGCCGGAGAACGTTGTTCTCACCGCTCTGAAAAAGGCCGAGGACTCGAACGCGCTTATCTTCCGCGTCTACGAGTGGGCGGGAAAGTCGGGAGATGTAGAAATCCATGTGCCCAAGGGTGCCACGGGCGCAACGGAAACCAACTTGATGGAGACTCCCGAAGGCTCCGCGCTGAACTTGGCCAGCGATACGGTCACAGCCACAATTCATCCGTATGAGATCCTTACGCTTCGTGTGGACTATCCCGCCAGGTAGGGCGGCTCAACGTGAAGTCGACAGCGGCGCCTGGGTTCTATTCCGGGCGCTATTTTTTCATCAGGAGACTGGAGGCATGCAGCCGCATGAGTGGCGCGCGATGAGGCAGGTCTTCATCTTAATTTGCCGGGCCACCTTGGAAGAAGCGGATGTGCCGGTGTGGTGCTCGTCAAACAACTGCTCAAAAAGGATCTCTGCAGCGCGGCGGCCAATTTCTTCAACCGGCTGCTGGATGACACTGATCGATGGCCGCACCGTCGAAGCCAGTTCGAAGTCATCGAAACCGAGCAGAGCAATTGTCTGCGGCACCGCAACGTTGAATTTTTGCAGCACCTCAAAGGCATAGATTGTCGTGCTGTTCTTCAGCGCGAAGATTGCCTCGGGCGGGGTAGGAGAATCAAGCAGCTTCTTGATGGCGTACTCGGCCGAAATGTAGTCCTTCACTGAGGTGTCGAAGATGGGAGCCAGGTGCGCGGCTTCGATCGCCTTGCGGTATCCATTCATGCGTTCCCGAATGGTGTAGAGCGTGCTCTCACCAGTAAGGCAAACGATACGCTTGTAGCCGTGGTCAATGAGGTGTTGCGTGGCCGTAATTGCGCCTTTGTGATTGTCGGCCACCACCGAAGCGATCGATGAATTCCCCACGGGTCGATCGATTGCGACGACCGGCATGGCCACCCGATCGAGCAGATCGCGCAGGGCATGGCTCTGCGAATCGGCCGGGACAATGATCAAACCATCAACGCGGTGACGGATCAACACGTTCAGATTTTCCAGTTCATTGCGCGGGTCGTTGGCGGTGACGGTGACGATGAGCAGCGAGTCATTGGCGCGGGCAACCGCCTGGGCGGCTTCCGCGCAGCTTGAAAAGAACGGGTCCGCAATGCTGGGAACGATCAGGCCGATCGTCTTGGTGCGATGCCCCTTCAAGGTGCGGGCAGCTTGATTGGGCATGTAACCCAGAGTTTCAATGACCCGGCGCACGTGAGCCAGTGTCTTCGGGCTCACTCGATCGCCGCCGTTGATCACTCGGGAGACAGTCGTAGTGCCCACGCCTGCCTTACGGGCAACTTGGCTGAGAGTTGGATGCGTAGTCGTCTTCGCCATTTGATTGCGGCCCAGAGAAAGGAATTTGCCGTAGAACAAGTCTACGACCGCCGAAGCTTAAAAGTTAAGGCTGCATCGCAGGATTTTGAACAGAAGCAATGAAGAATTTGTCTTTCGGCAATGAATGGACGGTGGGTTTCGATGGCACCATCTCAAACTGCGTCAAGAAGCTCGGAATTGCTCCTGATCCTCAACTAGGTCATTATTCATTGCTGGCAAGTGAGTGCTTGAGCTGCGCCTCCCTGCCGAACAACGATTTGTCTCTAAGATCCATTGCGGAGGGCCCCGGGTCTACTCTATCCCTGCAACGCGAATCCCATCTCCATCTAACGATTCGCCCCTCCCAACGCTACTGGTGCTTGGCGCGGCAGATTCGATCCCGTTTCGGGAAAGCGGCGGTAGATGCTGAACCAATTCGATCTGTTAGACTGCATTCGGCGTGGCATCGTTTCTACTCGCAGCGACTGGCGGCCAGAGGCGGAATGCCGGGAAAGAGGGGCACAGGTCCCGGCTGCCAAACTTGGGCCGGAGGCCGGCCTGCTGGGAGCGTGCATTCTTACTCTGCACTTGTCGAAAGGCCTGCTCAGCAGCCCCATTCCACTGGCAACCCGCAGTCAGAGCCGGTCGGAGACTTGGGCTTTGCTCGGTCTCCGTATCGCCATCGATCGTGTTCAACGCGCCGCGGCCATCGCATAAGATGGAATCATCCGCTGGAGGAAGGCCATCCGGCGCGAAGCACTCCCTTTTCGCGCGTTGTCTGAAGCCAGGCCGGCAGTGGGAACGGAGATTTTGACGACAGGCACGCGATGGATGGTTCCACCGATTGCCTGGTCGCTGTGCGTTGAAAGTGGAGGTCAACAGAATGAAAGCATTGGTAAAGAGCCGCGCTGAGCGGGGATTGTGGCTGGAAGATGTACCCGAACCAGCCATCGGCATCAATGACGTGCTGGTGCGCGTCCGTTATACCGGCATCTGCGGGACCGACGTGCACATCTTCCAATGGGATGAGTGGGCGCAGAAGACCATCCGGGTGCCCATGGTGATTGGCCACGAATTTGTTGGCGAGATTGCCGCCGTTGGCTCCAACGTGAACGACTTTTATCCCGGCGATATTGTCAGCGGTGAAGGCCACGTGGTGTGCGGTCGCTGTCGCAACTGCCTGGCCGGCAGGCGGCACCTCTGCGCACAGACACAGGGTGTCGGCGTCAATCGGCCTGGTGGTTTTGCTGAATATATTTCGCTGCCCATGACCAACATCTGGCGTCATGATCCCAAGATCAACCAGGAAGTCGCGGCCATCTTCGATCCGTTTGGCAACGCCGTCCACACCGCGCTTTCCTTCCCGGTGCTGGGTGAAGACGTGCTCATCACCGGAGCCGGCCCCATTGGCATTATGGCGATTCCTGTTGTGCGTCATGCCGGAGCGCGCCACGTTGTGGTCACTGACATGAATCCGTTCCGTCTCGACCTGGCGCAGAAGATGGGCGCAACGGTTGCCGTAAACCCCACCCAGAAATCCATTGAAGAGGTGCAGAAACAGCTGGGCATGCAGGAAGGCTTCGATGTAGGCCTGGAAATGTCAGGCAATGCGCAGGCGTTACATGACATGATCGCCAATATGAGTCATGGTGGAAAGATCGCCGTCCTCGGCATCCCCGCCAAGGACATGCCCATGGACCTGCGCCACGTGATCTTCAACATGCTCACCATCAAAGGCATCTACGGCCGGGAGATGTATGAGACATGGTACAAGATGTCGGTCATGCTTGAATCCGGCGTCGACATAGCGCCGGTCATCACGCACCGATTCGCCTACAACGATTTTCTTGAGGGCTTTGACGCCATGATCTCCGGCCAGACTGGCAAAGTGGTTCTCGACTGGACCAGCTTGGCCTAGGCCTGCCTATTCCCCATAAGAAGGCCGGGACTAATCATCTCATCCATCATCCTCTTCGTCGAAACTTCGGAGCGCAAACCCCTCAGTCATGATCAGGAGCTTGGAATAACCTTCCCACATCAGTTGGTGGCCGGGCTCAGGA
>DATDLS010000018.1:0-4686 GCA_036519195.1 Occallatibacter sp.
TGGATGTAAACGAAGTGATCGCGGAGATGCTCGTTATGCTGCGCGACTAGGCGAACCATCACTCGGTTGCGATGCGCACGGACCTGGCTGAAGGACTGCCAACTGTGATGGCAGATCGGGTACAGTTGCAGCAGGTGTTGATGAATCCCATGCTCAACGGTATTGAGGCGATGAAGGATACCGGAGGCGACCTTAGCATCAGGTCGGAGCTGAGTGAAGACGGTGAACTGCTGATCTCAGTAACGGACAATGGCATTGGACTGCCTGCAGGAAGAGCCGATGAGATCTTCAATGCATTTTTTACTACCAAGTCTCAGGGCACAGGTCTGGGACTGGCAATCACCCGTTCCATTCTGGAATCGCATGGCGGACGCGTCTGGGCAACCGCAAACATCGGAAGAGGCACGGTATTTTGCTTTGCACTGCCGATCAGGACGACCGTCTCCGCATGACTTCTCCCCATTAAGCTACCCTGTTCATTGTCGATGATGCCGATCGCATGCGTGCGGCTCCAGATTTCGAGGGTTTCGACGGAGTCTGGGAAAACGGGTGTTTTCATCGACAGCTATCTGGCCACGATCGGAGTGATTCCTGAGGAGGCGTTGAAGACAATTTCGGGCAAGGTGCTCCAGATGGACCAGCAGTCGCCGATTGAGCTCCGCCCCGGAAACGCGGCGTATGTGCCGTTTGCCCATTTTCGCATGGAAGGAGGCGGCGCGTTTTCGCCGCGACCGCCAACGCCGGCAGTGCTGAGAATGACGGTTTACTCGTGGGACGTGTTCTTTGAAGACGGAGCGCGGTGGTTAGCGCCGTTGGGATACGCGCGGCCTGACCCGGATAAGCGGAGCACGTGGGCCCGGATTTTCAGCGACCCAAAGCAGACGCCATGGACGACCAACAGCAAATGAAGCGGCGGTCGTCCTTGCCAGCTCCAGAGAGTCCACCTAACCGCCAATTGGCGCATCAGCGCACGGGGTTGACACTGCCGTCTCGGGCGGAGAATCGCCGAAAGGGTGCATTATGACTCAATCACCGGCACACTGGAGAATGGGCGACAAACGGAGTTTCTTCCCCATTGGCGACGATACACTCGGAACGCCATTTCTCTTTGAAGGCGATAGCTACCGCACGCATGTTCGGCTAGAATGGGTGGCAAGATGGCTTCCAACGATGGAAATCTGCTTCGAGACATCGGCGTTGGCCTTTACGCCACCATTTTCTACGCGCTCTACTTCTGGCGTGTCTTCAAGAAGAATCCCGGAAACAGGGTGGTGGAGTGCGGGGTTATTACCCTCGTCGTATTCCTCGCAATGATACCTTTGATCAAACTCCATGATCCTCCGGATTGGGTGTTCGTGGTCTGGTTGATTCTTGTCGTTCTGCTTTGCTTTTCCACGTTATTCTTCGTCGTGCAACGTGGCTACCGCGCAATGGTTCGCCATAAACATGCGTCAGCCAAGTCCTAATCGGCGAATGCCCAGGACAGAACCTCATTTTCGGGTTACTTCCGGATAGGCCATCCAACCGGAAAGTGGCTTCAGCAATAATGCGGGCCGCGCCAAAGCCGACCATTTTGATTTCGTGCAGTTTCTTCGCAGCGGAAACGGATCCTTTCATCTTTGAGTACCATGTGCGTCACAGTGTCATCCGTGCTGACTAAAGTAAATGACGTTTCCTCCCGAGACGTACAATGTTGCCACAGTGAACTTGCCGTAAAGCGCATTTGTGACAGCAAGATCAAAGGAGAGTATATGGCGATCCGGGCGGTTCTTTCTGCGATTTTCTGGCTTGCGATTTCTGTGCCTTCCCTTGGTCAAACGACTCAGGGTGATTCACAGACCCTTCAGGAAATCTTGAACGAACTTCGAGGAATTCATGACGACATCAGGGCGACGGAGACTTCGCAGATTCTCCTCGTTGAATTGGAGGTGCAGGAGAGCCTTGTCAACCATGCGACGCAGCGTGTTGAGGAGGCACAATCAAAAGTCAATCAGATCCAAATTGCCCAGAAACACAGTGCAGGCGATGAATCGCGTTTAGAAGACGAATTAAGCCAAAGTACGGACCCATCGCAGACGAAGCGAATTAACGATGACATAGAGCGCGTGAAAACTGGCTTCGCCACATTGAAGATTGAAGAGCAGCAAGACTCAACAAATCTACAAGAAGCAGAGGACCAACTGAGAATTGCTCAAGACACGCTTGACGGCATTCAAGATAAATTGAACAAGATCGTGAAGCTTCTCCATCCTGGCCTCAAATAAGCCAATTGGCTGTCGGTCTCGGCACCGAGGTTACGCTGAGACCTTTGAAGCGGTTCCGCGCGACGGCAGGCGTCTACTTTTCCAACTGCCGCAAACTCCCGGATTGTCGCAGTTCGGAACTTGCCCGTTCCCTTCCGCGGTTTATGCATTACCCACCGATGGGTTCGTCGATTGCTGGCGCGAGAAAGGGGCCGATTTTCGAATTCCGGTCGTGTTACTGGCAACCCGGAAGTTTTCCTAAAACGGGTGTAATGTCCGGTTTAGCCATCCGGAATAACAGCAGAATTGGCTGTAGTCGCCGGTTGCCGATAGACGGCTAGTTTCAGAACCTTAGGCCACTACGTTACGAAACCTAGAGTGCGCTGCTATGCTCTCTTCCATGCGCAACACCAGCGGCCGAGAGGCGCTACCGTGAAAAGATTCGTCCAGATATTTGCTCTCCTAAGCATCGCGGGTCTGATTGCTGACACACCGCCTGCGCTTGCCACAAAACCAACGTGGGCGAAGAAGGCAACCGCATTTCCGGAGCAGTGTGCGAGCTAGTATCCGGATAAAGCTCAACGATGCATCCAACAGAGTACGATCCACTGCTTCGAAACTCTGCCTGCCATTGGGGGGCTGTGAGACCAGTTCTAGCGATAGCCGATTGCGGCAACTGCTTGACGCCCTAACCGGTCTCGCAACTGCTCCAGATAAAGACTGGCGGGCTCGACAGGGTGGTCGGAGGACTCGATCACGCCGCGCAGCAATGGCGGACCCTCTGGCGTATCGAACACCCGCATCGGTGCATCTTCCTGCTGACCCACATCCCCAATCGACCAGTTGAGGACGCCGGGAGGATTCTGCACCAGGATGGAGCTGGCCTTGTTGTTCCAGAGAACCGACCAGTCGAGGGTCCAGCCGTGTACGGTCCCCATCGCGCCCTGATTCCTCAGGTCAATGCCACCATCCGGCACTTCGCATCCGTCGACGAGCAGACCGGTGGACCAGCGCTGGTGTCCGTCGATCATGCCGCCGCCCGCGAATCGGCAATGCAGCACAACCACAGGTCCCTCCGACCTAGACTGCGTGGCAACGTACCAAACGTTATCTCCCCGACCCGTGCATCGATCCAGCAGAATCTGCGATCCGTTCACGCTAAAATCAGACGGCTTCGCGTGGCTGGTGACGGGCGAATGCTGTTGCACATCGACGCCGAGGATGGTCACACGTTCCGCATAGTGATCGATGTGTACGGAGTCAGTGGTGTCGATAAAGGCCACATAGCGCAGCCAGGAGTCGACCACGTTGTCCATATCGATCCCGTCGAACTCCGCATCGACGCGGTACGCGATGCTGCGATCTGGAGCCAGAATCTGCAAGTTTTCGACGCCCACCCCGGCGATGCGCCCCGTGACCTCCACGCGCGTGACCGTGGCCTGCCGGGCCGAGTAAAAGCGAGCGTCGAAGGAATCGGTCATTCGCTTCTCTCAGCGGAAAATCGGACGATTCTCATCTCCTCACTCTTTTGTGCCACAGTCCAACATTCACAAATAGAAAACCGTGGCATACTCACGGAAATGTCAAACCTCTACTGCCACCCCGGCAGAGCCGGGGGGATCGCCGTTCTTGATTAGTCTCCGATCTTCTCCTTTATGCCTTTTTTATATGTCGCGTGTTGAAATTACGAATAGTCTATCGTCCGGGTTTGAGAACTAACTCAATTGATGGGCGCTTGCGCTCCCCGCGTATATCGATTTGCATTTCTCTTCTCTCTCTCTTTCTCTCTCTTGCGATATGCGATGCGCCGCGAGAGCCAGGCGACGCTACTTCGTCAGTCGGTGTCAGCTCATACCCCCTATTTCATCGCCCAGCATTTGTTCCCTGGAGCAACTTCATGGCCGGTTTTCGCCTCACATCGTCAAGCCACAATGTCAATTTGTGGATAGTACCGCTCAAAATGTCTCTCGGAGCCGTAGCCCTATTCGCGATCACAATGACGCCGGACATGCTCGCTGCCTATCATGTGATCCACATTCCAGATTGGTTCACGATGGGTGGCATCGACGATGCCCGGGCAATTCTAAGCGCGATGCTGGGATGTGTCAGCACTGTTCTGGCGCTCATCTTTTCCGTGGCGCTTCTGGTATTGTCCATGGTGGCCAATCTTTTCGGCCCGCGCCTGCTATACCGCTTTGTGCAGGACTGGGTAACGCAGGCCTGCATTGGCCTCTTCATGGGAGCATTCATCTATGTGTTTTTGGTCTTCCTAGTTACACACAAGGATGATCACACTTCGTTTATCCCGCAGGTGTCGCTGATCACAAGCTGGTTCCTGGTCCTGGCGGCCTTCGGCTTTCTCGTCTTCTACAGTCACCGCGTCGCAGTCTTGATTCAGAATCCTGATGCCATTGGACGGATTGTCGATGACCTCCGCCGCGCA
>DATDLS010000019.1:0-27233 GCA_036519195.1 Occallatibacter sp.
ATCGAGCCTGGTCTTCCTTGCTCCAGGAGTCGTCAATGCCAGTTTCGGTGACAGCTATCTGCAGAGCGGCTTCTCCTTCCCGACTGAGACCGGAGCAGCGGCAGGTGGCGGACGCCAGGGCAGCACCTACTACCTGCTGAACGGCGTGCCTAATATGGACACCTATCTTGGTTTGGCAGCGCCGTTCCCAAATGCCGATGCCACGCAGGAGTTCCGCGTCATCACCAACAACTTCAGCGCCGCCTATGGCTTTGCGCCCGGCGCCGTGGTCAGCATCGATACCAAGAACGGCACAAACGAATTCCATGGCGGACTCTTCGAGTTCCTGCGAGACCAGGATTTCAACGCCAAAGACTGGTTCAGCCACACAGTAAATCCTCTGCACCGCAATCAGTACGGCGGAGATGTGGGTGGCCCGATCATCAAGAATAAGCTGTTCTTCTTCCTGAACTATCAGGCAACGCGTTCGGCTACCGCTGCGACCTCCAACTTCACACAGACTCCCACCGCCGCCATGCTCAAGGGAGACTTCAGCGGCTTATCGTCGAACGGGCAAGAGACGCTGGCCGCCCCTTTTCAGATGGTGAACGGCGTGCCCAACCAGATCAACCCGGCGCTCTTTAGCCCGACCGCGGTCGCCGTCACGACCACAGCGTTGCCACTGGGGCAGCAGCCGGATGGCGGCGTGTTTTACGAGAGCGCGGCGACAGTCAACAACTATGACGAGGGGACCGGGAGACTCGACTACGACCTTTCTCCTTCGCAGCGGATCTCAGTGAGCAGCCTGGTCAACAATCTGAATCAACCGTCGGGCGATGTGGCTGGCAACATCCTCTCCTTGCTCGACCTGAACCCCTACGGGGACACGTTTGGTGAAAGGATGCAGTACTTCAACGAGACGTTGAACCATACGTGGACCATCAATTCCAGCACCGTGAACGTTGCTTCGATCTTCTGGACGCAACTGGCCGCGCATAACGGATCACCTGCCCTGACCAGCACCGGTCAGCCGTTTTGCTGGTCCAAGTACATTAATGTGACCGAGCTGCCCGGCTCCTGCGGTCTTGAGGGTTTTACGGTGGGAGACGGCGGCTTCCAGACTGGTTACTACGAGCCGTCGCAGGAAGAGCGAACCACCTTCGGTCTCTATGACAACTTCACCAAGACGCTCGGGAGGCATACTCTTCAGTTCGGGATAAATCTCCAGCACCAGTTCGCCGAGGAGTACACACAGTACCCCACAGAGCCAGAGATCGACTTCAGCGGACAATACACAAACAATGGGCTGGCCGACTTTTTGCTCGGCGACCTGTATTCGATCTTTCAGGGCGCCGGAGAGATTGCCGACGTCGCCGGTTGGCAGCCGGGTTTCTATGGGCAGGACCAATTCCGGTGGCGCCCAAATATTACCATCACAGCCGGCCTGCGCTGGGATCCGAACATCGCACCTAAGATTGCCGACGGGCGAGCGGCAACGTTCGCCGCTGGCCAGCAGAGCACTGTATATCCGAATGCGCCGATCGGACTCGTATTTCCTGGAGACGCAGGGATTGGCGACGGATTGATGAGAACCACGTATGGCTATTTTGAGCCTCGCGTTGGCATTGCTTGGCATCCTAAGTCGTTGCCCAAGACTTCCATTCGCGCAGGTTTCGGTCTGTTCACTTCTCCAATGATCTACTCGGCCTACAACCACACTGCCGATAACAGTCCGTTTGCGCCAACCTTCACCTATCAGGGAACGACGACGGTGGGATCCACGCCCGGGGCGCCGCTGTCTTTCCAGAATCCCTGGGCCGGCTTCTCCGGGACGAACGGCCTGAGCCCGTTCCCGCCCTTCGCCTCGGTCAGTTCTAAGCCGCCGTCGAGCGCGACGTTCACCTCGGGCCTGGAAGTACCGGCTACGATCTCTCCCAACTTCAAGCTCGGCGTCACGCAAAGCTGGAATCTCTCTTTGGAACAGGGCTTCGGTCAAAACATGGTCTTTACGCTGGCGTATGTGGGCAGCGAAAGCTACCATCAGTCCACGGTGATTGACATGAACCCCGGGATCTTCGCCACAGGCGGAACGCGCAGTGTTTATCCGGCGTTCGGCGCGATTCTCGATACTGTCAGCGTGGGTACGTCCAGCTATAACTCGATGCAGGCGAGTTTGGAGCGCAGGCTTTCCCACGGGTTGCAGTTTCAGTCCAATCTTACCTGGTCGAAGACGATGGACGATGCCAGTTCGTCGAATATCAGCTTCGGCACTCCTCAACTGCCAAATCCATTCAACCTTGGCTATAACCGTGGCATCTCCTCGCAGAACTTCCCAATCGTGTCGGTAAGCAACTTCATCTACACCTCTCCGGCGTTGAGCGGACATAATTTGCTGACACAGGAGTTGCTGGGAAGCTGGGAGGTGAGCGGTATCTATACCTGGATGTCAGGCCCTGGCTTCGGGATAGGCGCTGGTCTCGATGGCAATAACAACTCCGGCTCGCTTCAGAACGAGGACCGCGCCGACGTTGTGCCTGGACAGTCATTGAATGTCCGCCGCGGCGGCGACCTTCAGTGGACAACAAACTATTTCAACATCAATGCATTCCAGGTCAACGCTCCGGGAACGTTTGGAAATACAGCGAAGAATTTCATCCTGGGGCCACCGCAGCAGTGGGGTGATGCCGGTATCGACAAGAACTGGAAGATTGCGGAGAAATTCTCCTTACAGTTCCGGTGGGAGATGTTCAACGTCTTCAATCATCCGTCCTTTGCCAACCCCAACGCCAGCAACCAGATCAGCGCGACGGGCGTAAATGAAGGTGGCCAGGAAGGCCAGATTACGGCGACCGGTTTTGAGCCCGCTCGCGTACAGCAGGGCGCCATCAAGTTCACCTTTTAGACCATCTGGGTCTCTTCTCTTTCCGTCCGGGCCAAAGATGGCCCGGACTTTCGTTTGGCGTATGGGAGCCTGATCGTCATCAGATTCGTACCGCTCAAGGCCGTGATCATGTAGTCTGTCCTACCGCGCGCTATCGCGCCACCATTGCAGCCGAACTCTCCGGTCATGGACCGCCTGATTCCGCTTCCCGTGTCCGGCTGGGGATTGCTGCTGCGGATACCCGGTCCGTGGATACCAGGTCCATGCCTGATGCCCGCAAAGATGTGGAGCTCCGCCGCTCCGTGCAGACGCGCCATCGACAGATAGAACTCCGCCAGCCTTTGCCAGATCTTCACCCCATCCATCGTTCCACAAGCCAGGAACGCCGTCGGCGTCCGACCAATTCCAGAAGTTGGTCCGACGGTGGGCGGCGCAAAGAACAGATCGAGAGCTCAGGCCTGAATGCCGAAAAGATGATTGAGCTTCCGCAGCTCAGAGGCGATCTCGCTTTGTTTTCTGTCGAGCACGGAGACCCCCTGATGGCGTTCGAGTGTTGGTGCTGTATGGATAGGCGTTTCTAAGCGGCTTTGCCGGCTGTGCATTGTCGATGCGAGTTGAACCGCGCGATTGGGGCTTAAAGAAATGATCGTTCCAAAGACTGCCCATGATGCCATGGATCCACTAACACGATGATTTCATTTCACCTTCGCCCGCCGACTGTTGCCGATGCTCACGATAGTCTTAACCGATTTTGGAAATAGAGTCATAAATTTTGCAGTGTCCGACTTTAGGAGGATGTAGGAGCAATTATCGCAACGATAAGATTCGTCTGCTTCTCCGAATAGCCTTCGCGAAGCTCTGCGGCATCAAGCGATTTTTACAGAAGCAGAAGAGGGATTCTATGCGAAACTCAGATTGCGTGATCAAGAGAGGTGGCAAGGCGACCCGGTTGCCTTTGCTCCGTTTCAGATGGATTGCCGAATCGTGGATTGGCCTTACGGTATGTCTTCTTAGTCTATTCACTTCGCATGTCGTTCGAGCTCAAATCGTTCAGCCACCGGAACCGGTTGATCCAAGCCCGATAAATGGCGAAACCTATTACCTGATCAATCGATTGTCAGGCTTGCAGGTGGATCTGAACAGCAATTCTGTGACGCCTGGCGACAAGATACTTCAGGACACCAGAAGCTTCTCCAGCCTGAGCCAGAGGTGGGCATTCACCAAGATGCCCGATGGCAAATGGAAATTCAGCAACATCGAGAACAACCTCTGCCTGGACAGCTCCCCGGCCAGCGGCTCGTCTTCAATTGTGCAGAATCCCTGCGCCCTCAATACACGGTCGCAGGAGTGGACCTTCAAGTATGTGAACAATGGCTACAATGTGATCACCAACGTCGCCACCGGCAATGTGCTGACGAGCGTCGGCGAGTCGGTCAGAATGCAACTGGAGCAGTCTCCGCTCTCAGGTTCTCCAACCGTTAGTCAGCAATGGTTGTTCCGCCCTGCATACTGGCGCGGAAACGACATGTCTACGGCGGAAGTGGAAGAGTACGACCGCTCCACACCGGCTGAGAATACCGCAGCACTGCCCTGGTGGCACGATGCCTATCTTCCCGGACAGGACATGCTGCAAATCTTCAAGAACGCGGGGTTGAACGCCATCCGCATCCGTCCAGCTTCGATCAGCACCACTTACCAGTACGGAAACCTCACCTACTCGATGTCAACCGGCCCCTATGTCACATACACCCTCGCCCCTGGCACCTCGACAACCTTCCCGATTAACCAGACGAGCCAGGTTTTTGCGCTAACGAATCCGGGGTGGGGCGCCGTCGAATCAGACTGGTCGGGTGTTGACCTGGCGGTGCGCGCAAAGAAACTCGGTATGTCGGTGTTTCTCAACCTCTTCTACAACGGGAACGGCTCGCCCGAGAGTCCCGGGAACTGGGTCAACAATCCTCTTACCGACCTCGAGGGTACTCCGGAGAACCCAGCTGGTTCCGGCAAAAATCTCGTCTACAACTACGTCAAGCAGTTGCTCGAGTTCTACCGCGCTGCTGGTGCCATGCCAGACCTGGTTGCCCTGGGAAATGAGGCCAATCTCGGTCTATTCACCAGCCTTGACGGCACCAACTATACGCCAAGCGGACCTACCATGTCCGCCGCAGCCACCTCGCTCCAGCTGGCGGGATTGCAGGCGGTTGCCGATGCTGCAACCGACACCTCAAACCCCATTCTCGGGTCGCCTGTGGCGGTGCCCCTGCGCTGCGTCGATATTGACGGCACGCCGGTCCTTGACACGTTTTTCCAGGGGCCCAAAAGTGCCAACCTTCCCATTGATGTCGCTTGCCAGAGCTACTATCCCGGCTGGGCCGGGCCTATGACGCAGGCACAGTTCAGCTATTCGCCTCACGGCGACACGAACAACTCATTCAAGAACCCGCAGAACATTGAAGAAACAACCATGAACGCCGAAATCGCAGACACCGCAGGCGCCGGATATCCCGTATTCACTTCCGAGGACGGTGTGGCATACACCAATGTCGGCGGTGACACTCCGCTCGATGATTACTACGGGAGCCAATTGAATATCACGCCCAATCCCGCCAGCCGAGAAATTGAGCGTGAATACTATATCGACCTCGAGAAGGTGCAGCATAACGCTACCAACCACATGGGCATGGGCATGGACTGCTGGGCCTGCGAGTCAACACCCATGAGCGGGGATGTCTATGTTGGTTCAGGCAACGGTAACCCCGGCCAGTACTGGCTGAGCGCTCAGCTTGGGCTCTTCGATAACTCGACCTCGGCGGAGGCCGGCAGCGGGCCTGGCGAAGCTGCCCTCGACAATGCCACGTTGCCGGCGATGATGGGTCTGGGCGGCAAAACGGACCCCACGCTCAGCTACATGTTTGTGAACGCCGCGAACAACGGCATTCTGGAGACTGTGGCGGCCTCGACGGCTCCGGCCGCGCGGCTGGATACGGCCGCCTATAGCGGGATCGTGAGCCAGCATCAGCAATGGCAGATTCTTGCCCAGGGGGCCGATGTCGAAGCGTACGACGGGCCTCCGTACAACGGCACGAGTGGGTCGAACGGCACCAATCTGATGAACAACCTGGGCGATGGTTACTTCCAGATTGTCAACCAGAACCAGACGGGAGGAATCAACGTCCTCGACGGCGGCGAAAATGCTGAGCCCAACAGTGCGGTCATGCAGAATCCCCAGTCCGCCGAGCCGACTGCGATCACGGGGGCAAACGCCGACCAGGAGTGGGACATCATGACGGTCGGAAACTGCGGCGACATACCGGCCAAATGCACCAAACCACCCCTGACAACGGCTGGGGATTACTACATGATCGTTAACAGGAACAGCGGTCTCGTCCTTGCCTTATCCGGATCTGCGATCGAGCAACAGAGGCCGGCGGCGGCATCCAACACCGATTGGATGGTGCCCGCCAACCAGGGGCAACTGTGGCAGATCGTACCGGTCCATATCAGTGCCGCAAGCACGCCAGCGATGTTGACCTTTGCGTCTGGAATCCCTAAATTCGTTCCGGTCGGAGGCAACCTCGGCACCGTCAACGTCAAAGTTCAGAATACGGCCGAGGCGCTCATTGGATCTCCGTCCGAACCTGTGACGCTGACTCTTACAGGCCCTAGAGAGTTCAGCCAGATTGTTTCAAGCTCGGCAGGCGTAGCCAGCTTCAACCTAAAGGGTGTTCCTCTCAAGATACCTGGGATTTATTCCCTCTCAGCCAGTAGCTCCAATTTGTCTGGCGCTAGGACCTCCTTCTCGGTGGTCAGGCTCCCACGGTAGTGATTAGGACCACCGCAACTCTGGCTGCGGTCACGGGCGGCGACCAGGCGACAATCACGGTCACGAACAGGGGCACGGTGCCTGCTGCCAAAGTGCAACTAACCGCAGCATCTCTGGGGACGGCTACCGGTTCGCCCCTGCCGCTCAATCCCGGAACTCTTGCCGCAAGTGGCGGATGGGCCACAGTCACCGCTACGTTCCCGGCAAGCGCGGGCAGCGGCAGTCGAGGGGCCGTTGAGAAACACACCGGAACATATACGGGTGGCACATTTAAATCGAGCCACCGGGCGGTATTGCCGTAGCCAGCGCAGAACCTCAACGTTGAACAACAAACTTCTCTCCACCGAGCTCTGCCTAGGGAACAGGCGTCGCTAAAGGAGGAATCACCAGCGCCGACCGGGCTCGGCAGATCGAATGGGGAGACTGGCTCGCCTTGGAATTCCCATAGCTGATCAAACTGGAACCGTGATGCGAGTGCGCTGACTTCGCAGGCGGCGGAGCCGCACGCTTCTGAAGCCGGGATTTGCTGTGTTCGGCAGTAACCGTTTCCGCTGCGGGGTGCCATACAATTGGCTAGACAGGCCTCTGCAATGCTGTTTCACAATAGAAAAGTCGAGGGCCGCGGTCTTGTTTCCCGCCCGGGAACGAGCGGACAAAAACCTTCATCCATCGCTCGCCTGGACACCGCCGCCGGAAGCGGAATGAATTCGCCGCGACCTTCTGCGATTGAACTGGAGGCCTCCGTCAAAGCGGAGGGCGACAATTTCAATGTGCAGTGTACCTTGGGCCGAGTTGCCCTGTTGCCGAACAGAAGCGATGAAGCATATGCACACTCCCGGGACGCTTATCAGAGGAATCCGAACGATGGGGAGGCAAAGTTGGGGCTGGCCAGGATCCGCGCAGATCAAGCCAAGCCCGAGGAGGTTATGCAATCTCTGCTGGCGGCGGTGCCGGTTGATCCGCTCAAAGGCCCTGCGCGCGATCGGCTGGCCCGCCTCTGCCAGACGCTCCATCTCAGCGAGGAAGTGCAAGAGGAGATCCTCCTGTACCGGGATATTCGCCAGGCACAGGATCGCGTCGCCGGGTTGTATCGCCAAATGAATCGCAAGCCGGAGGCGCAGGGCAACTTGGCCTCCGAAGAAAAGCAGTGATCGCAGTCGTGATAGCAAGCAGGATACGGAGCCTTATCGCAGCAGCACGCCCGCTGTCACGGCAAAGCGGAGGGCCGGCGCAGTGGGCCAATACGCGTTTTTTAGGAAGAATCTGGCCCCTGGCTACCTTCGCATTTCTGATGTGTTTGGCTGCTTTTGGCTCTTCCCCTATAGGCTTTACGCGCAAGCTATGGCAAACACAAGACGGCCTGCCGGAACAAACCGTGCAAGCCTTTGCGCAGACTCCGGACCACTGCCTGTGGATTGGCACCACAGGCGGCCTGCTGCGCTTTGATGGCGCGCGATTCACGGTCTTCGATCACGAGAACACCCCTGAGCTTGAAGAGAACAGCGTCTTCGCGTTGCTGGCCTCCCGGGATGGCAGCTTGTGGGTGGGCACCGAAGGCGGCGGCCTGGTGCGCTACCAGGCGGGCAGATTTCAAGGTTACGGCTTGCGGGATGGATTGAGCGATGGGTTTGTGCGCTCGATCTACGAAGATAGCAAAGGCACGCTTTGGGTTGGCACCGACAACGGCCTGCTGCGTTTTGTTGGCGATAGGCTGCAGCGCGTGGACGGCGTAAATGACGTGCCTTCGATAGCCGTCCATTCCATGTATGAAGACCATGATGGCGGCCTGTGGGTAGGGGGTTCCCGCCTATTACGAATAGGCGGCGGTAAAACAATCGAGTATCGCCTGCAGGGTGGCAGCAGTCAAAATCGCGTGAAGTCGATCCTGGAAACGCAGGACCACACACTATGGGTCGGTACTGTTTCAGGGCTGAACCGGCTTCTGCCCGGCGCCAAGGCCTTCGAGCCTGTTCGTGAAATCTCCGGAACGGTTCGCACGCTCCGCCAAACCGCCGACGGAACACTCTGGATCGGCACGATCGGGGAGGGAATCCGCAGTTACAAGGGGAATGAATTCACCTCGATAAAAGCTCCGGAGGCGCTGCCAAGCAATACGGTACTGAATATCTTTGAAGACAACGAGCGCAACATCTGGATCGGAACGCAGGCTGGATTGCTGCGCCTCACGCGGACTCCGGTGAGAATATTGTCGCTGCCGCAGGCCGCGGATTCGGACTTTGGGACCATCTACGCCGACCGCGACGGAACCTTGTGGGTGGTGTCGACAGAGGTCTTTCATATTCGCAATGGCGTGGTCGAGCCCTATACTTTCCCGGGCATCGGGCATGTTCCGGTACGCAATCTGTTTCGTGATCGCGCCGGCGCCTTATGGATCGGGACCGATGGGGATGGGATCATCCGACTGAATGGAAACAGTGCATTGCGGCTCACCACGAAGGAGGGTCTGGTCAACAACTTTATCCGCGCCATGCTGCAAAGCCGCGACGGAAGCATGTGGATTGCAACTGACGAGGGAGTGAGCCACTGGTCGACGCGCGGATTCAAGAATTATCAGATGCGTGACGGCTTATCGTATTTCAGTACCCGGGCGCTGCTTGAAGATCGCAACGGAGACTTGTGGATTGGAACCGATCGCGGCTTGAGCCACCTTCATGCCAGCGCCTTCATGCACGACGCCGCCACGGAGGGTTTGAGAGAGAAGAAGGTGTGGGCAATCCATCAAGACACGTCCGGCGGCCTGTGGTTTGGCACTCGCAACGATGGCTTGTACAGATGGAAGCAAGGCAGACTGACTCACTACACTACTGAACAAGGACTGGCGAGCAACAGCATCTACCAGATCATCGAAGATGCCCGAGGTGGCTTCTGGATGAGCGGCCCGAATGGAATTTCGCTGCTCGACCGCCGCGAGTTGGATTCGTTTGCGGATCATCCACTACAGTACCTGGCGTTTACGCTTTATGAAATCCCCAATGAAGTGAACACGACGCAGATCTACGGCGGCAGGCAGCCTTCGGGCTGTCTCGATGCGCAGGGCGACGTGTGGTTCCCGAGCAACAGAGGACCAATCCACATCCTGCGCGATGTTACCGACCTACCCTCGCTTCCGCCCGTTGCGATCAATGAAGTGATTGTGGATGGTCGCTCTGCGCCTGTTGATCGTCCCGTGACCATGGCGCCAGGCAATGCCCGCCTGGAAGTCTCCTATGCGCCCATCCTGCTGCGTTCCCAGGACGGGGTTCGCTTTCGATACTGGTTGGAGGGATTTGACCGAAACTGGATCGATGCATCCAATCGCCGGGTCGCCTCGTATACAAACCTGCCGCCGGGCAAATACACCTTCCGCGTGCAGGCATTCGAGGTCAGCAATCCCAAAGCCATCTCGGAGTCATCACTCGCGATTCGACAGCAGCCGCACTTTTACAGGACGCCCTGGTTCGCCGTCTGTTGCATTCTGTTCATGGCGGCGCTCATCGTCGGCATTTATCGATTTCGTCTATGGCAGATCAAGATGCGATTTGAAGCGGTGCTGGACGAGCGCGCCCGACTGGCACGCGAGATGCACGACACAGTGATCCAGGGATGCGCCAGTGTATCGGCTTTGCTTGAGGCGCTGTCCAGCGTGAGCCTGCCCGACAATCCGCTGACCCAGGACCTGGTCGAACATGCGCGCACCCAGGTGCGCAAAACCATCGATGAAGCGCGCCAGGCAGTCTGGAACCTGCGCCAACAAAATCCCTCCGAGCATCTCATTGGGCTGTCCCTGCAGAAGATGGCGGAAAGAATCGGCAAGGAGTCCGGCATTCCCATCGTCTGCGAACTGACCGGAAAACCGTTTGTGCTGAACCAATTTACGACGCATGAATTAATGATGATGGCTCGTGAGGCGGTCTACAACGCAGTGCTGCACGGCAAACCGGAGAGGATTGAAATCAGGGTGAGCTTTACCAAGCGAGATCTGACCCTGGAGGTACGGGACGACGGCGTGGGCTTCGATCTATCGGACATTTCCTCGCAGGAGGGCCGCCACTATGGCCTGGTGGGCATGCGTGAGCGAGTCCAGTCTGTGGGCGGGCGCTTCAGATTGGAAAGCACAATGGGCAAGGGAACTGACGTACAAATCCAGATTCCGCGGAGAATCTCTGCGGCGCAGAGCGCAATGCTAGGTGCATGAATATGACCAATCCGGAAAAAATCAAAGTACTCATCGTGGACGACCATCCGATCATGCGTGTAGGCATATCGGCAATCATCAATGCTCGCGCAGACATGATCGCGGTAGCGCAGGCCGGGACCGGTGAGAGCGCCGTCGAGCTGTTCGAGCAGCACCATCCGGATATCACGCTGATGGATCTTCGATTGCCGGGGATGAGCGGTGTGGATGCCATCCGGATGATTCGTATGAGACACCCGGAGGCCTGCTTCGTAGTGCTGACAACCTACGAAGGCGACGAAGACATCTATCAAGCGCTTGAAGCCGGTGCGCGCGCTTACATCATCAAGGGCATGCCGCATGAGTTATTGGTAGACGCCCTGCGGCGCGTTCATGCCGGTGGCCGCTTTGTTCCGTCGCCAGTCTCGCGCGCCCTGGCGTCAAGGACTCCAAGCTCGGACCTCAGCTCGAGGGAGCGGGAAGTTCTTCAGTTGCTGGCGCGCGGCGAAAGCAACAAAGAGATTGCAACCCACCTGGGCATCACCGAGGCAACGGTGAAATGCCATGTGAGCGTGATTTTGATGCGGCTTCAGGTAGCAGACCGAACGCAGGCTGTATTGGCTGCGCTGCAGCGTGGGCTGGTGCATTTGTGAAAGCTTCGCCTGGACTCGTCATTTGCCAAGCGATACCGGCAGCTTGCAAGTTGACATTCTCGGTCATCGAATCTACTCAGCCCAAAATCCTGCTGTTTTCCATGTGTCGGGACTTGATCGGATTTTGATGCGAATGCGCACAAGTCCTTTGTCGCTCTTCGATGGCAATTCAAAACCGGATAGCTTCTCGACCTCGCGCAGAAAGACAGAAAGCTTCACCCGCAGCGACCCGCAGATGTCGAAGATGCTCGGTAATCCGCCTTTTGTCGGATATGTCCAGCACGGCGATGGCATATAGTGACGACGATGCGCCAATTGAGGAAAGTGGTTACACATGTCATCGGCGCCAAGTCCATGCGCGCGCCATTCGCCATTCGAGAGGAATACCATGCGAAACTGCCTGCTTGTTAACGCTCTGGCCCTTGCTGCTGCCGCATGCAGCGTATTGTCCTACTCGCAGTCGAGGCGTGATATGGCGCCTTTCGCTTTGGATCACTGGCGTGCTATCCAATCCCCCTCACCAGTCGATGTGTCATTTCTGCTCGATGCGCCGGCGGGCAAGCATGGTTTTATTCGTGTCTCGAACGGCCACCTGGCAACTGCCGATGGACAGCGTATTCGCTTCTGGGGAGTGAATATCACCGACTGGAGCAAGGGATCACGGCAGATACCGTCAAAGCAGGATGCACCCCTCTGGGCTGCGACATTGGCTCGTTTCGGCGTGAACTTTGTGCGCTTCCAGTTTCTCGATCTTGAGACGCCGCGGGGGCTCATTGCCAGCGGAAGCCAGGACACGCGTAGCCTCGACGCGGAGCAGTTGGATAAGGAAGATTTCTTCATTTCCGAACTTGAGAAGCGCGGCATCTATATCGACTTCAATCTTTTGGTCGGCAGGCCTTTCAAGCCAGGTGATGGCGTGCAGGATGCGAACCTGCTCCACGAGGGCGCCAAGGGGCTGTCTCTCTTTGACCGGCGCATGATTGAACTGCAGAAGGAATACGCGCAGCAGTTGCTTGCCCATCGCAATTCGTATACGGGCCTGAAATACAGCGAAGACCCCGCCGTGGCGATTGTTGAAATTAACAATGAAAATGCTCTGAACATCGGGTTTCGCGCTCCTTCGCCGTTTTACGCGCAAGAGCTCATGGAGATGTACAACAAGTGGCTCCCAACCCACCGAACGCCGGCGCAGATCGCGGCATTGCGGAAGATCGCCAATGTGCAGGGAGATGGAACTTCGATCCCGCTGATGAGTGGGCGAGGCCAGGCAGCTTCAGCGCCACCCGAGCGCTTCTACGCGGAGGCCGAGTTTTACAACGACACGCAGCGCGATTACTTTGCGGAGATGGAAGACTATGTGAAACACACGCTCGGGCTCCGCTCGTTGGTCATCGCCACAGCCGATCATGGGCATGCCAGCAGCGGCTACCCAATTTTGCTGGCCTCTTCACGAGCCGATCTCATCGACGGGCACACCTACTGGCAACATCCTGAGATGTATGTGCGCAAATCTCCCATGGTCAACGATCCGTTCAACTCGACCGTGGCGGAGCTTTCGCGCTCCGCCATTGCCGGCAAGCCGTACACCGTCAGCGAAGTGGGCAACCCATTCCCCAACGACTTCGATGGCGAAGGCATCCCCATCCTGGCTGCCTATAGCGCACTGCAGGACTGGGACGGCGTCGTTTGGTACACCTTCGAACCCAAGGTTGATCCCATCCGGAAACCATACGTCGGCGATCCCTTCGATATATCGCTCGATCCGGTCAAGATGCCCGAACTTGCCGCCGGAGCGCTGATGTTTCTGCGAGGCGACGTTGAAAAGGCGAACAACGAGGTCGAACGGTCTTATACAGAGCAGCAGGTTTTTGACAGTATGCTGATTCCCTCCACTGAGCGTCCCTATTACACCCCCGGATTTCCGCCCGATCTGCCACTCGAGCACGAGGTGCGCATTTCCTCTCTCAATGGTCCCGCTACGCTCCCTTTTCCCGTCGCTGTTGCGCCTGATCCGATCCGGTCCGATACACAGCAACTTGCCTGGTATCATTCCCCTGGAAAATCCGGTCTGGTGACAATAGATACGCCCAGAACGCAGGCTTTGATTGGTTTTGTTCGGGCCAATAAAAAGTCTGTCAGCCAACTGGCGGCTGAAGTCGAGAACGAATTCTGCACTCTGCAACTCACTTCCCTCGATGAGAAGCCAATCGCTCAGGCATCCAAACTGCTGCTGATTGCTGGAGGGCGAGTTGAAAACACTGGCCAGCAGTGGAATAGTGTGGGCACGGATGTGACGAATTGGGGAGATGCGCCGACCTTGATCGAACAAGTAAAGGGCACTATCCTGCTGAGCGGGCTTAAAGGAGCGCACGCCGTTCACGTTCAAGCAATGGACGGCGCCGGCCAGCCTGCAGGCTCGAACATGGAAGCAAAGAAAGCCGGGGACGTTTGGCGGATCCAGCTTGGTGAACCGACGACAACTTGGTACAAGATCACGATAGATCGGTGAAGCGATTGGATAGGCCCGGCGGAAGAGGCAATCAACTTGAACCTATCCGCAGTGTTAGTACTCATCCATCGAATTCAGTACGTTTTGCGCAGAAAAGGTTTCGACCTATGCACCATAATTTCTGTTGATGGGCCGCTGAGTGGATTCCCCATCGGTATCCGACTTCATGATGTTATGCCCATTTTGGTTCCGGCTCCTCCGGAGCAGGGAATTATCCTCTGGCGGATGCCACATTTCGTTAAGAGCCCCGATCGCATTCGCAGGGCGGAGGATCATCTCCTCACGTTTGGGCAGATTGTGAATCCCTTTCTCGTACCCGAGAGGTAAGAAACCGATTGCGGAAATCGCTTGCAGGACTTTATAAAGCCAAAATCACACACATCTCAAATCATTCGTTTGGAGGATATAGACGCCTTTGCGCAGGGTCGTTTGGGGGGCTTTCTCGGCACCTTCTCGCAAATCTCTCACATCGCATTGAGACCTAGCGCGCAATGGCACTGTTGGTCATTGGAACCCGAGGTCTCCAAGCCGAGAGACTAAAATTCCTTGACACGGAAATTCAAAATCTGTATAACGGGAAACCGTTTGCGTAAACGCTTTACTGACTGTCAGTCCCCGTTTTCTACAACCGTTTTTCTTGTGCTTCGGCTTCTTGCGAAGCGATCATGCCGCCATTCAAGGAGATGACCAATGTGGAGATTAGTCGACCTGAAGAATCAACGCACGACCTCGCCAATAAGGCAGTTTTGTAGAGGGAAGCGCAGAAATCTCTTGGCTTTTTCGGCGTTCGTGCTTTGCTTGTTTCTGGCCGATTCCAGCTGTGGCTTGATGGCCGAGGAAGGGGGGCGCCAGTTTGACGGCAGCTGGGATCTGACGCTTGTGGGTACACCGAGAAATCTGCCATCATGGATCAATGCCTCGAATGTAAATGGGAAATTAAAGCTGACTTTTGTGGGAGTGACGGACCACGCCACTTGGATGAAAGACGCGAAGGTCGTTCACGGAGAACTAACCTTTGTCTCTCCAAGAGGGGGAGAAGGCTTCGATTACGACACGACATATACGCTCCGACGCGTGGGCGAAGGCCTTGAGGGATCCGCGAAGAATTCTGCGCAGAACTGGTCAATCGTTGGCAAGCGTGCTCCAAGCCTGGCAGGTGACACCGTCTCCCAGTGGGGCGATCCGATCAAGCTCTTTGACGGCAATGATTTTGCGGGATGGAGGTTCAGCGATCCGGCGAGCATCCACTGGAAAAGCGAGAACGGGAACCTCGTCAGCACCGGTCATGGCGCAGAGATTATCACACTTGCGAGATTCAACAACTTTAAGCTCCATCTGGAATTCAACGCCGCTCCCGCTTCCAATAGCGGAGTCTTTCTGAGGGGAAGGTATGAGGTCCAGATCGAAACCGATTCTGTGGCGGAACCTCCCAGCCACCACACAGGTGGAGTCTACGGGTTTCTGGATCCCATTCCCGAACAGCCACGCATCGCTGATAAGTGGCAGACGCTCGACATCACCTTTGAGGGACGAACAGTAACGGTCGTACAGAACGGGATCACCGTCATTCAGCACAAGGTCATCCCCGGCATTACCGGCGGAGCACTGGATAGTGACGAAGGTGCTCCTGGTCCAATCTATTTGCAAGGCTCGGAAAAGGGTCGTGTTGCCTATCGCAATATCGTGATCACTCCCGGCAGGGAGTGATCTCTCAAAACCACAACTCGCAGGTTAGCCTCTCTAGACTTGCCTATGTCATTGGTCGCATTCTGCTGCAATTGTCCAGGTGTACTGAGAGCTCGGAGACAGGAACCATTTCGGAGGACACCGCATGCGCAGACAAAGCAGTATGAGATTTCTCTCGTTTGGTCTGATTCTGGTTGTGAGCCTGGGGCCCGCGCAGATGGTCGGACGGGCCGTTAGCTCGATCCCCGGAGCAGTTGTCGATCCCGCGGGATCCGCTGTCGCGCAGGCCAAAGTTATTGCCACCTGCGCAGATACTGGTATTTCTCAGTCAAAAGACACCAACGGTGCAGGCATTGTTACTTTCGCGAACCTTGAAGTCGGTATGTATAATGTCGCGGTGACAGCTACCGGTTTTGGCACCAAAGCCATCAGCTGTGTGACGGTCGAGGTATCCAAGCAGCGCGGTCTCAACTTCACGCTTGCCGTGGCTGGCTCAACGGAGACGGCGGTTGTTACTGCCACCGAACCCCTGAAGCAAAATGAAGCAAAATGAGGCGAACATAATCGTGAGTGACTTTTCCCGTCGCACTTTTCTCCAGGGTAGCGCCCTGGCTGCCGGCAGCCTGTTGAGGCCTGCCGCCAATGCAATCGCTCTTGAATCACACGCGGTGTCGGTTCCCAATCGAGCGGTGGGAGCAAATGATCGAATCCGGTTTGGCATGATCGGAATTGGGATGGAGGGTTCCGGTGTTTTGTCGAGTGCGTTAACGCTGCCCGGCGTGGAATGCGTGGCTGCGGCGGATCTTTATGACGGGCGGCACACTCTTGCCAGACAGATCACTAACAATGCAAATCTGCAAACAACGCGCAACTATCAGGAACTGCTCGAGCGCAAAGATATCGATTGCATTCTTGCCGCGGTACCGGATTTCTGGCACGAACAGGTGGTGGTCGACGCCTGCAAAGCGGGGAAGGACATCTACTGCGAGAAGCCCATGTCGCACACCGTCGCCGAGGGGTTTGAAATGATTCGCGCAGTCGAGTCGAACAACCGCATTGTGCAGATCGGCGCGCAGCGAGTCAGCTCAGCCCTGTGTGCCAAGGCGCGCGAAATGTACCATAACGGAGCCATCGGCGAAGTGAACATGGTGGAACTCACCCTAGGTCGCAACGATCCGACGGGCGCATGGGTATATCCGCCGCCCCCCGATCTGTCCCCATCCAATTTTGCATGGGATGTCTGGCTGAAAGACACGCCGAAAATTCCATTCAATCCGGAGCGGTTCGCGCGCTGGCGTTGCTGGAGAGACTACGGAACCGGAGTCGCCGGCGATCTGATGGTGCACCTCATCAGCGCGATGCTCTTCACTCTGGACTGGAATGAGCCGCCTCGTTCTGCCTTTTCGCTCGGTGGGATCTTTCGGTGGAAAGACGGGCGGGATATGCCGGATCTACAGACCGTGCTCTTCGATTACCACGGGGTCCCGGTTTACATTCGTCTCGGTCAAAGTACGGAGACCGCGGAGCGTGCCACCTACATGGGGCCGAAAGGCATTCTGGATACCGGCGAGTTCGGGATCCACTATACGCCGCAGACGGGCAAAGACACAGCTCCCAGTTACTACGATTCCAGTTTTGCCCAGAAGATGCGCGAAGACTATGTCCACGAATGGCACTTGCATAATGATGCGACCCCAGGCCAGGAACTGATTGCCGAGCAAACGGTCTATGGGGGCGACGACTGGGACGATCTCCGACCACATCTGTGGACTTTCTTTGAAGCGGTCAAGTCACGTAAGCCAAATATCGAAAACGCGGTATTCGGCAATCACGCCGCCATTGCCTGTCACATGGCCAACGAATCCTACTTCCGCAAACAGCAGCTGTTCTGGGACGACAGCTCGAAAACGGTGAAAACCTCGGCCGCCTAAACTAGGGTTTTTGGCACGCCGTGCAAGGCGCCGGTCAACAGTGGGTGAAACTCCCACCCGGGAACGGGTTCGCTCCACCCGGTAGCATTCAGAACAGTCGTCGAGGAAACGAAGCGGTTGGAGCGTGCGGTGTAAAGGGTCGCAAAGGCGGCTCCGCGAAGCATGTAGTAGGCCGTAATCGTGAATCTTTTTCCCCGAGGGCCTGAAAGCAGGCCCCAATGGGTTTAAATAGAAGCAGAATGGACGAGTAAATCAGATGGGCCGTATAGCGCTATCGAACAATTCATGTCATGGTAAGAAACAACCGGCCAGAGAGAACTGCACTAAGGCCGGTTGTTGCGCATGTTTCGCGGTGCCATGATTGCTAGGAATCTTCTCCGCACGGTACTTGCTTCGAGCCACTGCGCCATCGACTCCCATTGGTTTTCAATCGCTTTCGCCGATGACCCAAGATTTGTTTAATCCGATCGGACCGCTCAACCGTTCCTCTGACAGGCGGAAAGGGACGGGTGAATCGGCTCGTTTTACCGCGGCCGAAGATCAGCCGCTTGTGGACCGCGTGCGTTTAAAGGACGAGAAAGCGATGGCGGAACTCTTCGATCGCTACGGGAGTATGGTGTACTCGGTCGCCTTGCGTGTGCTCAAAGATCCCCCTAATGCGGAAGACGTCATGCAGGAGGTCTTCCTCAAGTTGTGGCAGAGCCCGCAAACCTTCGTTCAGAGCCGCGGATCACTGCCAGCTTGGCTCCTGGTGGTTGCACGCAACCGCGCCGTGGACGTGTTGCGGCGGCGCAGAAACAGTGTTGCAGTGGAAGATGTGGTGCTGGTTGCAGCGACGAATGTAGCGGCCGATGCCGAGCGCAGAACCATGATGGAGAAAGTGCGATTCGCGCTCGACCGGCTTCCGCCCGAGCAGCAGAAGTCGATGGAGATGGCCTTTTTTGAAGGGCTTAGCCACTCGGAGATAGCGGCGCAAACCGGCGATGCGTTAGGCACGGTGAAGACAAGAATCAGAACGGCGCTCATGAGTGTACGAAAGGCATTCCAGGCATGACGGACGACCGGCATATTTCGCAGGAGGATCTGGCTCTCCATGCGATGCAGGCTCTCTCGCTCGAGGAGTCCCCGACGATGCGTCTGCATCTGGCCGGGTGCGATGCCTGCCGCGCGGAGCTGGCTGAGCTCACCGGAGACCTGGCTCTGCTCGCGATGAGTGTCGAGCAGCATCCGGTGCCCGAGAGCGCGCGGCAGCGCTTTCTCGATCGCATTGCCTCGGACGGGGCAGTCGCGCAGGCGAGGGCCGGCGCGTCGGTAGTTTCAATCGAAAAAGTAAGGCCAGCGAGCAAGCCGGCAGCGTGGCTGGCCTGGTCCGCCGTGGCAGCGCTGTTGCTGCTCGCAATTGGGCTGAGCATAAGAGTTCGCTCGCTGAATGAGCAACTGGGTGAGACGACAAAGCTGGTCGCGGCGCAGACGGCCGAGAACCGACACGCAGAAGAATTACTCGACCTGCTGACCACGCCCGCAGCGCAACATGTACTGCTCACCGCGGGGAAGACTCCGCCGGCGCCTTCTGCGCGCGCGGTCTACGCGGCTTCGCGCGGAGCACTCATCCTCGAGGCGAGCAATCTGAAACCGCTACAGGAGGGCAAGACCTACGAGCTGTGGGTGATCCCCGCGAATGGCTCTGCGCCTATCCCCGCAGGGCTTTTCCAGCCGGATGCGGCCGGAAGCGCAACCGTCGTCCTGCCGAAAATTCCCGAAGGCGTTCCCGCCAAGGCATTCGGCGTGACCATTGAGAAGGACCAAGGCTCGGCCACGCCGACCGCTCCCATCATCCTCTCTGGCGCAGTCGCCGGGGAATGAGCAGAATGTCATCTTTCGTTGTGAGAGCAATCTTAGAGAAGATATGCCAAGGCTTGAAACCGGTTGGGAGAGAGTGATCTGCGAAAGCAGCGCCTCGGCGTGCGATTCTTAAGTACGCGACGGGCGATCGGACTCCATCGGACCGACGCACCTTCAGCGCGACTGAAAAAACAATTTCGTCCCTGCTTCGACGAGGTTCATATTGTCCAAACAATGCTCCCGATGTCGAGTCAACCTATTTTGCGAGCCCGACGTATGGGTCCAAAGCGCGTAAACGTTTGCTCGGGACCGCTCACCGGCGACCGCTTTTCGCTGCATGTTGAATTTAAGCGCATAAATATGCGCGACATAGGCGTTTATTACGCGACAAAGGCCAACAACTCGCAGTGCAGAAAGAGCAACGCATGACGGAGTCAGATCCTGATAAGAATCGCCAGCCCGCCCGAGGATACGACCCGATTTTAGCGGCGTGGACAAATTCCCCCTCTATCATTAAGGCCTTCCTAAAGAATGGCGAGTCCTTGACTTTTATCCAGAGAGCAGGGGTCATTCTGATTTCTCTAACGATCGCTGGAACGGGATTGGATCTGGGCTTTGATGCAATCGAGGCAATTCGAGCTGGCAGTTCTAGTGTTTTGTTTTCTGTGCTACCAAGCGTCTTTCTACTCGTGCTTGGAATGCTCGGGTTCAGGAATGCAATACGGCTTGGGAAGCGCAAATCGTAGATCAGTGCAAGCCCTTGATTAATGCGCATCACTGGCATAGAGCATTTGCTTTGCCAGAGTCCCGAAGAGCAACGCTGCTAAGGCAGCGGGTTCATGTCGTTTTTCAGAAACAGTAGAAAAACATTTGGGGAGATGAAATCTGCAGCGTGATTCCATGACCACCGCAGGTTGAGCGCTATCTCTGTCAAAGCTTCCATTACAGAGGAGTCCGGGGAACGATCCTGTTTCAGATGTGGCTCCAATCGATCTGAGGTTAGGCAAGGACCGCGGCTTCCCACTGCACTGGTGCATTTGAGTGAATTAAGTCGTAACCGACATGCTAAAAGGTCGGTCTAAGCAGCACAGTACATCCGTCCGGAATCGAGTCTATATTGGTCATGCTCTTTTCACGGAGGCCGAAGGGGGAGGTTCGACGAGTGGCCGACCCGAAATCGCTTGTCGCCTTTCTAAGAATCGCTGAACAGCATCGCGGGCAACTGTTGTGGCCTGCACAGCGCAAGACTCGCAATCGCGAGGAAGCCGAAGACATTGTTCAGGAGGCGCTCTTGAAGGTATTCACTCACCTGGCGCTGTTTGGCGTCGAGTCGCAAATGGGAACCTGGCTTCGGCGTCATTTTGCCGAACACGGGCCGTAAATGGCTGCGAAAGCGAAGGGGACGAGTCTAGCTGCCGCTGGAGTATGTCAGGAGCAATAACGATCTCCCTCTCGAACGGGATTTTCCAGATCCGGGCAAGAATGCCGAGCGGCATTGCATGCGTAAGGAAATGGACCATATCCTGATTTCCGAAATCGATGAACTGGATTCAGTCTGTAAGCGCGATGCAGATGTGCGGGCTTAAGGAACTCTCGCATCGTGAGGCGGCAAGCGAGCTCGGAGTAAGTGTTGCCGCCATCAAGTCAAGGGTTTTCACGGCAGGCGGTTGCTGAAACGGGCAGTGAGGCTGCGCATGGGCGCGAGTTGATTGACTACATTCCAAGGAGCCAGTACTTTGACGCTCATGGTGTGAGGGAGGCAGTAAAAATGTACATGTCAGGTAATAAGTCTGAACTGTATGCCAGGTCAATCAGAGTGTTGCTATGCGTGACTGCTCTGACGGCTGTGATCCCCGTTCAGACGTTGATCGCACAGGCCCAACAGAATTCTCCCAGCCCGCCGACCCTTCGGATCACATCAACGCTGGTCTTTCTTGATGTGACTGTGCTGGACAAGAAGGGGCATCCGGTGGTGACAGGTCTTACAAAAGACGACTTCACCATTACCGAGGACAAGAAACCACAGCGCATCTTCTCGTTCGAATCGCCGGAGACGCACGTGATGGGTGCGAACGCGGGAGATGATAACCCGGATGGAAAGGCTCCGGTTACGATTATTGTGCTTGATCTCTTGAATTCGAGCTTTGAGGACTTTGCGTACATACGCGACGAAGTGCGAAAGTTTCTTGGCACTCAGCCGGAGCAGTTGAGGGCGCCTGCGGAATTGATGGTTGTCGGCAATGAATCGCTGGAGATGCTGCAAGGCTATACGCGCAACAAATCCGACCTCCTCTACGCGCTGAATCATCTGCCGGCCGCGCTGCCTTACAAGGAGATGAACGGCGCCTTCGCCTGGGAGCGGTTTGCGCAATCGATCGATGCTCTGCAGCAAATCGCGCTTCAGAACAAAGGAGTGCCGGGACGGAAAAACATTGTGTGGGTGGGCCATGGCGGCCCTGGCATCTACGTGGACTCGATTGCCTTTTCTGGAAAGGTTCGGGACGAGTTAAAGGAGTATGCGCATGAAACGACCAACATGCTTGTCGATGCGCGGATTAGCCTCTTCGTGATTTTCCCGGGACTGCAGGTTAATGGCGGGGGGATGTCGCTCAGTGCGATGGAATCGGAGATCGACCTTGGCGATAGCGATCCGTTTGCGGGCGACATCAACTTCGGGGTGTTCGTGAACGAGACTGAGGGCAAGCTCTTCTTCAACCGAAACGACGTTGACAGACTGATCGGGCGGTCTCAGCGGTTGGGTTCGGAGTACTATACGCTGACCTATCAGCCCCAGGGCGGCGCCGACGATGGCAAGTTCAGGCGAATTAACGTGACCCTGCGCGATCGGAATCTGGAGGTGGTGACCAAGGCGGGCTACTTTGCGCCAGACAAAAATGCGCCAGGCAATCCACGACAGCAGACGATCATAAACCTCGTCGAGGCTGCCCGCTCGAGCATTCCTAATCGGCACTGGATGTAAGTCTATCCGGGGTTGTGCAACACCCGGACACGCGTACGGCAGAGTTTACGGTGCAGCTAAGATTGAAGAACCTCGACTGGCTGCCAACAGAAGACGGAAGAAGCTCCGCGAATCTGATTCTGGCTGCGGTGAGCCTCGCCGGGGACAACAAGGTTCTGGCTTCCAGAATCGAGCGGGTGACTGTGTGGTCGGCTGTCCAGGATCCAACCCGAAAGACGGAATCGGTGACGCGTTTGCCGCTCACGATTCGGATTCCTCGCAAGACGAAAAGCGTGCGAGTGTTGATGGAATCCGAAAAGGGAGGACGGATCGGCGCGGCTGATCTGGATCGCAAGACAATCGACGCCGCCCCTGCGGCGCCTACGCCTGCGCCGCAACTTGCTCCGCAGCGGCAAGATTACCTGCGTCCTGGGACTCCACAGGCAAGGCTGCAAGTTGCCCACTGGCTGCACGTGTACCAATTCGAATTGTCTCAACCGAGTAATCGGCCTCTAACGCGCTCTTGGGGGATTGGTTTTTACCTGGCGCGGTGCCTGCGACCGAGTTTCCAGCTCAAATCCCGATCAATTGGCTTGCCGAACGCGCTGAACAGAATCTAATCTTCTCCCGCAGAAATTCACACGGATTGACCACTTAGAATTGCTGGCAAATCAATTGGTTTCTCGCAATAACTTGCTATCTTGCTACAATGATGGAAGTTTATCCTGTCAACTGCGAGAACGGGGGCATTCGGATGAGACAGAAGCCTAGATTCACAGCAGTGCTGCTCTTTATTGCGATGGTGTTCTTGCAGCAATCAGGATCAGGTCTTTGGGCGCAGACTGCGACCCCTACTGCAGAAGAACTGGACCAGTTATTGGCTCCGGTCGCGCTTTACCCCGACTCCCTGCTTTCGCAAATCATTACAGCCTCGACGAATCCTCAGGAGATTCTGGATGCTGATAACTGGTTGTCGCAAAATCTTCAACTGACAGGATCGGCGCTGACCGGTGCGGCGCAGCAACAAGGGTTTGACCCAGCGTTTATTGCGCTGACAAGCTTTCCGCAGATTCTAGAGATGATGGCGCAGAACGTCGACGACTATGCCGCCATCGGCACGGCCTTTTCATCGGATCAGGCAGCAGTGTCAGCTTCGATCCAACGCTTGCGCGATCGGGCATACAGCGCGGGCGCGTTGCGCAGCGGTGCGCAACAGCAGGTCGTATTGCAGCAGTCGTCAGGTCAAACGATCTATGTGATTCAGCCGGCGAATCCGCAGATGGTTTATGTGCCGGTATATGATCCAAGCGTCGTATACGTCGGCTCTGGTGTTGTGGCTGCGCCTTCGGCGATTAGCTTTGGATTGGGAATCGGAATTGGCGCCTTGCTGGTGGATAATCAGCCTTGGGGTTGGAGCGGCTGGGGGTGGAATTGGACAGCACGCCGCGCCTACTACAATCACGGGAATTGGGGAGGATGGTCGAATCCCTATCGTCCGCCGCGACCCTGGTATCGCCCGCGGTCGATTATTTGGACCAATCGTCCGGGATATCGTGGCAATTGGCGTTATCGTCCTAATGGCTATCGGCCACCGCAACTGGGCAGTAGACCAGGTTATTCCCGGCCGCCCTATGGGCCAGACAATCGACCGGGATATCGGCCGGCCCGACCGTCAATTCAGCCGGTGAAGCCTGGACAGCCGAGCCGTCCGGGCCCAGCCCCAGCCAGACCTCTACCTGGCCGTCCAACCACTCCCGGCCAGACCAGACCGTCGCCCCCGGGGCGAGCACCATCAAGACCAGGCCAGCCTGATCGATCCGCCAACCGACCTACGCCGGTTGGACCCAAGCCGCCCGCGAATGGGAATCGCACTCAGCCGCAGAGGCCAGCTCCAAGCCAGCCTGATCGACCCGCCAACCGACCTACGCCAGTTGGACCCAAGCCACCTGCGAACGGGAATCGTCCTCAGCCACAGAAGCCAGCTCCAAATCAGCCATCAACCCGGCCTGGATCTCAACCGAGTCAAAGGGACCGTCCCCAGTCCTCCAAGCCGGCCCCTGAGTCAAAACCCAATGAGAAGCCATAGCCCAGCCCAATCTGTTGCACGACCGAGACCGTTAGCTCAGGTGCTTTGCAAACTCCAGCAGGATTTATCCGGAGCTTCTCGAACATGGCATTGGAGGTTTTCACGATAAGGGGCAGGGTTGAGAGTCTTCAGCTGATGCGTATGCGGGGATGAGAAGATTGAGGAAAAAAGTCTTTCCCGTTTTTTGGGGGACAGGTGCGCTCTCCTTGGTCTAAGCACGTTACCGGACTTATCCGGCCAATCATTTGAAGCGCGATTTTTGGGTTCTTGATAAGAAGGGCTATTTTCTTTCAGTGGGAGTCTGCCTGAAGAGATGAGATCTGCTGCAAGACACGATCTTGGCGGGTGAACGCTGTCTACGAAGCTCTTTTGAGGTGACGATCTTCTTTATCCCCATCTCCGGCCCGCAGTGCAAACTTGCCACCGACTGGGCCGAATACCGCGAATGGATTGTCTTTCGCCAATGACCGGTTTGTGACAGCGATTCGATCAGCGGCCGCGGGCGCCGTCGCAAGCAGGGGTATGAGGAGGATCACGACGGGATCGGGATTCGTCGTGGCCGCTGCGTCAAGTGCGGTAGGACTTTTACCTTGTCGGTATTTTCCATCTTTTACACGCACGATAGTTTTTTGGCGCGCTACCAGCCATTCGTCCAGCGCGCAGTGGAACACTGTTGGTGGGAAAAGAAAGCGCCGAAGCTTAACGACCCCGATCGGTTGCCTAATCCGCTGGTCGAGCGGCCTGGACGGCTCCCAACCCGCTGTTACCTTTCTCAACCAGACGGTAGCCCGGGTAGCTCATTGGCTGAGGCCAAGTTACCCGCCTCAGGGCGAGGCAGACGCTGCACTTGCTCCCCTGCGGCAGATTACGATCCAATCCGCGACAATACATAAGTTGGAATCGCTGCGGCAGCAGGGCGCCAAAAAGAGTCTGTGCAATCTCTCGAACATCGACTGAACATCAGCAATCATGAAGCAAGGGCAGGGGGCGGCCTGCCATCCTTGAGTCGCGGCCGGTTGAACTGACTTAGAGAAATGACTTTCTGGTTAACAGTTTCGCGATGGGATGCTCGCTTGGTAACCGACGCATTGGCGACATAACTCGCGATCGTCTGCGTTCAAAATAGGGTCTTTAGCAAAGCATCCAGGCCATTCCAGGCGATCTGCACTCCGATGCAAAGCATGATGAATGCGATGACGCGCAGGATGCCGTGGGCTGTCGACCTTGAAACTTTGGTCGTAATGATTGGTGCGTATGCATAGCAAGCGTAGACCAGGAGGCTCACAATTACCACTGCGCCAAATATTCCGGAATGACCGAGTAGATTTGAGCTGAGCGTGTTCCTAGAAATGTGAGCACTTAGGGTTAGCATCGTAACCAATGTTCCGGGGCCCGAAGTAATGGGAAACGTAAAAGGGTAGAACAGCTTCTCATTGAGATCAAGGAATCTCGAGTCATCTAGTTCCTCAGACTCTTCCTGTTTCTGTCTCACACTCGCGCTGGAATCATTCTCGTTTAGAACCCCCCAGGCTATGGCGGAAATCACAATACCACCAGCCACCTCAACGATAGGAAGCGATATTCCGAAGAAATTGAGGATCGCTGAACCGAGAACTTCAATCGCTCCGAGGAACAAGATGTTGTTAACAGCGATGCGGCGCGCCAGGGAGCGATAAAGGGGCGGCGGAGCTTTTCCCACCAAACCGAGAAACACAAGCGCGGAACCGAGCGGATTAATGATCGGGAGAAGGGCGCTGAATGCAAGGAGAAATGCGGTCCAAGCTGCCATGTGTAGCTCCAATCGCTTCAAGTTTACAGATGTAGATCGCGTCCAGGGTTTTATGCAAACTCAGCGCGCCCTCGATGACTCCTGCCGAATTCGAAGTTCTTGGCTATTGCGAGCGAGCCGCCTACTCGGAAACTACCACCCGCAACTGGTCAGCGAGTGCATTGACCGGTTGGTGTTGATAAAGCTACCTTTAAGAAACTACACAAATTAGATCACGTCAGGATGGCCTGCACACAATCTGTCGCGGTCGCGTAGAGATTCTCTCCCGAAATTGATCTGATTTTCTTAGACCTCGAGTTTTTCAAGAGCCGCGCCTGCAGTCATTAGCCGAGCGCCGTTTCCCTGTTCCTGAGGACAAGAATGCCAATGTCAACTGCCTGTACTGGAGCCATTTTCAGGTTGGCTGAATAGCCATGATTCCCTGTGCGCCGTGAAAGGCGCTGGTCAACAGTGGGTGAAACTCCCACCCGGGAACTGGTTCGCTCCACCCGGTAGCAATCGGAGCAGTCGTGGAGGCAACGAAGCGGCTGAAGCCTCCGGTGTAGAGGGTCGCGTAGGCGACTCGGCGAGCATGCAGGCCGTAATCGTGTAAATGCCGTGCAGGCCTCGATCGCGCTGGGAAAAGTCTGGAGGAGGGGGATCAGATGGCGAGTCTGTGAAACCTCCTATTTTTTCAACCGAGTGGGTGCAAGTCCCACCTGATCAAAGCGTAGCTGGCAGGTCAGTAGCGAGTGTTGCTGTTCGTCGGGCGACCGGCGGGTAGAAGCGTACACAGTGAGAAAGCAGGCCGTGAGGAATCAGCACCGAAATCGCAACTCCCGATGCCGACGCCGTTCGAGGTGCGGAAGGCAGCATTCGGAAGTGACCGTTATTGGCGAGGTCGTGCCGGGATCGGCGGTGTCTCAAGCCCATGGCATGTTT
>DATDLS010000020.1:0-19142 GCA_036519195.1 Occallatibacter sp.
GAAAGCAATCGCGGAGCAGTTGCCTTCTGCCGACCGATGGAAAACGCTGCTCGCCTATATCATCGCCAGAATCATCCCCAAAAGAACGCCCAGGCTCCCGATACCGGGGGCCTTTTTACCCGCTTAACTGCCGTTTTTAGGATGATCAACACCCAGCAATTTGACTATCCTGCGGAGGACGCGGCTGTCAGGACCTGCGCCTGAGTTTCGGGTGACGAGAGACTTTCACCGTCAGGCCCGATTGGCCGGTGAACAGGCCAAACCGCTCATTGACAACCGATTATGCGCGATTTTCGGGATGACTCCTGGAAAATGCCGGAGGGCCAGGGTTTCTAGTCTTGAGTCGGTCACAATATTCCATGACACATACCGACCTAGCAGGACTGACCCGCCCCGAACCGTGCTTCACGGATTCAGGATTTGGGCCCGGACAACGTTCAGTCCCATGTCTTCATAGGGGGTGACCAACGCGTCATTGACACTGCTTTCGGTGATAATTCCTGTGACCTCGGTCAAACCGACAACTAAGTATGGCGAAGACGCATTCAGCTTTTCTGCTGAAGCGAGCACGTAGGTGTCTGCTGCGGCACGACTCAGAGCCCGTTTGATTCCCGCTTCTTCGAAATCGCCCGTCGTTAGTCCGGTTTGCGGATGGATTCCAGTAACTCCCATGAAAAATGTGTCGGCTCGCACTTTGCCAATCGCTTCAAGGCAGGATGCACCAACCGTAACAACCGAGTGCTTGAACAGACGACCTCCGATCAAGAGGACCTCGACTGCCGGATGGTGTAACAGCTCCAGCGCAATGGTTGGACTGTGCGTTAACACAGTGGCACAGAGTTTCCGGGGGATATGCCGGGCGATCTCTCTGGAGGTCGTGCCACCGTCCAGGATGACGATCTGACCGTCTTGGATCATCGCCGCCGCCGCCCGACCGATCGCCACCTTACCTTCATGCCGGATCTCTTCTCGGCCTGCGAAATCGACTACAGCAGGTGAGGACGGAAGAGCGCCTCCGTGCACTCGCTGTAGAAGACCTTCCTGCGCGAGTTCGCGGAGGTCGCGCCGGATGGTGTCTTCGGACACGCCCATTTCCCGGCTGAGGTCCTTGGCGACCAGTTTCCCGTCCTGCTTCAAGCGCGCGAGCAACTGTTGCTTGCGATGCGTAGTGAGCATTCTGCCTCTTGCACGATATTACTTGACATTACACGAAATTGCACGATAAATTGTCAGACATGAATACGGTGCTCGATCCTCTTCAGACATCTGCGGTTCGCGTGAAGGAGGTGCAGGTTCTCTCCGACGACTGGTACGTCCTCAAGAAGACCAGATTTGAACGGCAACGGCGCGACGGAACCTGGCAGGAAATCACGCGTGAGACCTACGACCGCGGCAACGGCGCGACCATTCTGCTCTACAACCTCGAACAGCGCAGCGTCATCCTCACGCGCCAGTTCCGCTACCCCGCGTTTGTGAACGGACATTCCGGCATGTTGATCGAAGCGGCGGCAGGGCTGCTGGACGAGGCTAGCCCGGAAGACAGAATACGAGCCGAAGTGGAAGAGGAGACCGGCTTCCGCGTATCGGGCGTCCAGCGTATCTTTGAGGCCTTTATGAGTCCAGGTTCGGTAACAGAGAGACTCTACTTCTTTGTGGCTGCCTATAACCGCGAGAGTCAGGCTGGCAATGGCGGTGGCAATGTGGCAGAAGTGGAAGACATCGAGGTTCTCGAGATGTCGATTGAAGACGCGCTTGCTGCCATCGAGAGCGGCGTGATCCAGGACGGAAAAACCATTATGCTGCTCCAGCATGCAGCCCTCAATCTTTTCCCCAGCAAAGGAAACTCAAAATGATGCGGTCGCCCCTGATGGTCCTGATCGCTGGCCCCTACCGCTCGGGCACAGGCGATGATCCCGTCCTTATGGAGAGGAATCTCAGGACGCTCGAATCCGTTGCCCTACCACTCTACCGTGCAGGCCACATCCCTTTTATTGGGGAATGGCTGGCTCTCCCACTGCTGCGGGAAGCAGGTTCCAAGCGGCCAGGGGACGCGATCTATGACGACATTCTCTATCCCATCGCAAACAGACTCTTGTCTCGTTGTGATGGCGTTCTCCGCTTGCCGGGAGCTTCAAAGGGGGCCGATGAAGATGTCAGATTGGCACTCGAACGGGGGCTCCATGTCTGGTACAACCTCAACGAGGTGCCAGGGTGCGCAGCATAACCCATAAGTCCTCACAAACGCCGAAGCCGATTGGCCAGGAAAGCGTTCGGCACCCGTTCGAACCTTGAATTCCGGACACTGGCCGACATTTCAGTACTAATACACCGTCGACGAGTTGTTTGCGGATTTGGCGCTGAATGACGTGGATAAGGCACCGATGCTAATTCGCGCGAAGCGCGAACCCTAATTCTCGATCCCTAACCCATGATCTCTAGTTTCAATTCATAAATACGCCCAGATCTGGACGATCCAGCCAGAAGGTCGGTATCTCAATATCAAAACGCTCACCGTTCTCACTCTCCATCTGGTAGGCCCCGCCCATCATCCCAGAGGGCGTGTTGAGAGGCGCGCCACTTGTATATTCAAAGCTCTCTCCCGGCTTGAGGACCGGTTGCTCCCCAACGACACCTGGCCCCTTGACCTCGGTCAATTCGCCACGCGCATTCGTGATCATCCAGTGCCGGCTCAGTAACTGCACCGTTTCCCGTCCCTGATTCTCGATGACCACTCGATAAGCCCAAATATACTGCGAGCTGTCCGGCGAAGATCTTGTCTCTAGGTAAGTCGGCTCAACGCTGACCGCTATTTCTCGTGTGTTTGCCATATACGGTGTCCAATTTGTCATAGAGAAAGCTTAGAACAAACTCGCGGGCTGAGCTAGCCCGGCATGATCCCGGACTGACGCCAAAGCAGCATTGAGCAACCGTCGCACGCAATTCTCAGGATTACTCCAAGGGAATGCCGATCCGGACGGGCTCGGGCGGGGCCGACAACTCACTGGAAACCCGGACACTTGACGAATTTGAGGAATGATCCGGGACAGAGCCGGTGACAAACAGAATCTATTGCAGCTAATCAAACCGGAGATCCCCCGGCGCTCCCGCGGGGTCCGTAGAACCTTGAGAATTCCGGAAGTTGATCGACTTCGGCGATAAGAACGGATGCGAGACGCGGACTCAGCTCGGACACATGGTGCTAAACTGGCACGTCGCCTTGAAAGCTGGATATACACTCTGCTTGGATTCACTTCTTGGGCTTACGGTTTAGGAGGTTGCAGAGCGAATTGCGGGAGGGGGAGAGAAATGTGCCCAAATCGGCGTGATTTTTTGAAGACCATCGCAGGGTCGGGAATGCTCGCCCTTGCTCCCCGCTACGTGGAAGCACAGGAACAGGTTGCGCGCGCCACGCGGGGAACCCCGCAGCCGCGGATCAAGGATATCAGCGTGATTGAATGCCAGCCCGCAGGCGTCCGCCTGACGGTGGTCAAGATTGCGACGGATCAGGACGGGCTCTATGGCTACGGTTGCGCCACCTTTACGCAGCGAGCGGATTTGGTCAAGCCCGCGGTCGAAAAGTATCTCAAGCCCTTCCTGCTGAATAAGACGACCGACCGCATCGAAGACATCTGGCAGTCTTGCTACGACAGCTCTTATTGGAAGAACGGCCCGGTGCTGAACAATGCTCTCAGCGGCATCGATCAGGCGCTCTGGGATATCAAGGGCCGGCAAGCCGGAATGCCCGTCTATCAGCTCGCCGGCGGGAAATGCCGCGAAGCCGTCGATTGCTATACCCACGCTAGCGGCGCTGAGTTTCAGGATGTGGTCGAGAGCGCGAAGAAGTACATCGAACAAGGCTTCCGCAACGTGCGCGTTCAGGTGGAACTCCCCGGAATGGCGGGTTATGGCGCGGCGCACACAAATGACAACCGCATGAAGGCGCTCCATGACAAACCGCTGTTCGAGCCTGCCTACGCCATGCGCCGCAATTTGAAGCTGCTTGAATTCTGCCGCCGGGAACTAGGCGAAGAGATCGAGTTGCTCCATGACATGCATGAACGCCTGACGCCCAACGAGGCGGTGCAGTTTTGCAAGGAAGCCGAGCAGTATCGAATGTTCTTCCTTGAAGACCCGCTTTCGCCGGAAGATCTGGATTACTTCCGGCAGATTCGGCAGAATTGCGCCACACCGATCGCCATGGGCGAACTCTTCAACAACCCGCATGAATGGCAGCCGCTGATCGAAGGACGGCTGATCGACTACATCCGCGTGCATCTGTCGCAGGTGGGTGGATTCAGTCCGGCGCGTAAGATTGCAATCCTCGCCGAACAGTTTGGCGTAAAAACCGCGTGGCACGGGCCCGGGGATGTTTCGCCGGTGGGGCATATGGCCAACGTCACGTTGGATCTGGTGAGCTACAACTTCGGCATTCAGGAGTATTCGGCCTTCAATGAGCGGACGCAAGCGATTTTTCAAGGGTGCCCGGAGATGAAAGACGGGTATCTGTGGGTAAGCGAGAAGCCTGGATGGGGAATTGAGGTTGACGAGAAGGAAGCTGCCAAGTCACCGTTCACGGCCAGTCCGTTGAATGGCGGCTGGGGAGAGATACGGCTGCGGGACGGTACCGTGATCAAGCAGTAACAGCCGCGCATGCCGATAGAGGTTCAGCCTCATGCCGTCCGAGGACGCTTCCCGAACTGATTTTCCGCCCGGCGTGGGAAAGAACGCACTTCAAGACGAAGAACTGCTCTCGTTAAGGTAATTGAAAAAATGCATAGAAATCCGGCCAGACGGCACGGGAACGGCCCGCCTATACGCTACTTTCTCGTGCTGTGGCTTCTGGTGTTGAGTGCCGTAGCATTTTTGGATCGCACCAATATTTCGATTGCCGGTGTCGAAATTGGTGCGGAATTCAAAATCGACAATGCTCGCCTGGGTTGGGTATTCAGCGCATTTCTCATCGGCTATGCCTCGTTTCAGATTCCCGGCGGAGTTCTTGCGCGGCGTTTTGGCCCGCGCCGCTTGCTTGCGTTCAGCGTGATCTGGTGGGGAGCTTTTACGGCGCTGACCGCTTGGGTTCCTCCTGGACTGCGCGGCGCTCTGCTGGTTCTCATCGTAGTTCGCGTCGCACTAGGAGCAGGAGAGGGAATTATGTATCCGGCGGCGAACCAGTTTGTAGAACGCTGGTTTCCGATCGGCGAGCGGGGCAAGGCGAACGGCATCATTTTTGGCGGCGTCGGGATAGGTTCTGGACTCACCCCGCCATTGCTCACGGCAATCATTCTGCATTTTGGGTGGCGCGCATCCTTCTGGTTCTGCGCGGTGGCCGGTCTGCTGGCGGGCACGGTGTGGTATCTGGCCGCGCGCGATACTCCCGAGGAGCACCCTTTGGTGCGTTCCGGCGAGCTTGATTCGATCGTCCACGGTCGCGGCGACGAACAGAGCAGTGCCGCGACACCGGACGTCCGATCCGATGCCAAGCCCGGCGCGCCGTGGAGGAAAATCTGTTCGAGCAAGGAGGTTCTTGCCCTGACAGCAAGTTATTTTGCCTACGGCTACGTGGCGTGGATTTACTTTAGCTGGTTCTATATCTATCTGGCCCAGGTGCGCGGCCTGAACTTGAAGGCGAGTGCGTTGTACTCGATGTTTCCTTTCATCGCCATGACGCTCGGCTCTCTCTTCGGTGGTGTGGCCAGCGATTGGCTCGCGCGCCATGTCAGTATCCGAGTGGGGCGCTGCATTCTACCGGCCGTCGCCCTTGGATCCACTGCGGTCCTTCTTGTCGTGGGATCCAGAGCGCACAATGTGCAGGTTGCAAGCGCTGTCCTGGCATGCGGGGCGGGCGCTTTGTACCTTTCGCAAAGTTCCTTCTGGTCTGTTTCCGCCGACTTCTCCGGCGAGTTCGCTGGAGTTGTTTCCGGAACCATGAATATGGGCTGTCAGATAGGGGCCGCTCTAACTGCTTCGCTCACGCCGTTGATTGCCGCGCGCTTTGGCTGGGAGGCATCGTTCCTGGTGGCGACCATCCTCGCGGCATTGGGCGCGCTCGCCTGGCTCACCGTAGATCCACACGCCCGGCTTGCGCAGATCGGCAGCACTCAACTTCGCCGCGAGTTGTCAGGCCCCTGATCGACCCCGATAAATTGCTGAAGATCTCCCCGACCGGTCCCGTGCGCGCAGCGGCCGGTCCGGGGCGAAGCTGGCTCGTGCGTGCTTCTACGCCTTGCGGAATTCGATCCTGCCCTTGGCGATGGGAAGTCCGAGCACCTCGATGCGTTTCAGGTCGCGCGTGCCAATGCCCCGTTCCTCGGCCAGCCTCAGCGTGCTGTCGCAATTCTCAAATGGAGGTGTGCCCCGATCGGCCATGGGATCGAAACCCATCAGCGCGGCGCAAACGGCATCGGTGGTGACGCAGTTCGTGCCCGCGATGAGCAGACCTGGAGGAACGGTCCGCATTTGCTGAACCCAGGGGCCCTCGCCACCCGCCACGGTCTGAATGCCATCGATGATGCTCAGGTGAATAGGCCGGGCAGCCACCAGATCGACGGTCACGCGCGGGACGCGGTAGCCGGGATCGCGCGGCGATTGCGGATCGATTTCCGGCAGCGCGCTTCTGGAAGGCTGGCGGTTGCCGTTGTGCAGTGGGGATCGTGCTCCCGCCGTCTCGATGCTGGGCTCATCCACGCCGGCGCCTTCGCCATAAATTGTGGTGGGAGTTATGCCGAACAGGTTCTTCATGGATCCGGTCAGGCCGGCGGTGCTGTGTTCTTTCAGTTTGGCCAGAGAGACGAAGACGTCGCAGTCTTCGTAGGAGCGATTCAGGTCGTAGGCTTTGAACAGCAGTCCCCCACCCGGAACCAAGAGCCGCGTGTACTTCTTCGAGGGTCCCGCAAAGTTCGTGTTTTCCAGCTCGACGCCTGAAGCGGCACTGGTGAAATCCGAGAGCTGCCAGCCGGCCTGGGAAATGAACTCCTCAAGTGTGTGGACCTTGGATGAGGTGGGACTCTCGAGCAGGCGGATGCGCCGCGCTCCCGCCTTTCCGAGCAAATGAACCGTGGCGCTCACAACCTGGGGATGCACCCAGTAGGTCTGCCCCTGCGCCATGCCTTTGAAGCGATCCGTGGAACTTCCCGTCACGTTGATCTTGATTGCCACGGTCTTGCCGCTGACCAGTTTTTGGAGCCCGCCCAACTGGTCGAACATGTTGGCAAGAGTTGTGACCATTTCCGGGCCATAAGTGGAACACCTGGCGACGGCAACGGGCGCCGTGGGCGCGGCTGGAGCCGCAAACAGCCGGGATGGCGTGAAGTAGAGTCCCGCCGCTGCGGCGCTCAAGCCCCGGATGAGATCTCTCCGGTTGAGGTTCCTTCTCATGGTGGCACCAGTCCTTTGCGGATTCGATCTTTGGTTCAAATGGTAAACCGGCTTTCGCTATTTGCGCTCAAATAATTGCAAGTGTTTGATGATTTCAGGTCGATCTGCGCAGGCAGGAGCGATGAACGGCCGATCTCACCCAATGCGCCAATCGATCGGCGTTCAAAAAGTACGGATCGTTTCGGCGCATCCGGACCGATAAGCGCCCCGAGCTGCGGAAGCATCGTCAGATCAGAGGCCGCCGGCAGGGCACAAGATTCCAGTCGCAAAGCCGACTTCACAGGATCAATCCGACAACGCGGTGTCGAACCAATTAATGGGATCGTTTGACCAACACTCCGTGTTATTAAAATCCGAGTAACAAGGTCGCAAACACGCCAGAATGGGTTTTGCAATGGGTGACGTTCTCGATGTCAAGAATGAGATTTTGGCTAACTGTTCTCGGAGTCAAAATGTCCCGCGGCTGCGTCTCTATCGGCAGAGGAGTGGTGCACCCCATGAAATTTGTCCTGCCCCTGTTGCTGTTGTGTTTGGTTTCGTTGGCGCATGGCCAAGGTTGCCCAACTGGTCAGCAAAAGGATCCGGCGACGCTGGTTCAGATCGAGCAGGTCTGGCTGCGAGCCGTGGAGCAGCACGATAAGGCTGCGCTAAGGTGCATTCTGGCAGACGAATTCGAAGAGGCAGGCTTTGATGGCTCACTGATCAACCGCAGCGCAATGCTGGCGACCGCCACGAAGCCAAGCACCGTTCACTTCGAATTGTCTGACTTGCATGCGCATGTCTATGGCAATTCCGCGTACGTCCGCGGGGTGGGCGGGACAAGGAGCGATGACGGAAAATTCCATGCAAAGAATCGCTTTACGGATATTTTTGTCTATCGCGATGGGCGCTGGCAGTGTGTAGCCGGCCATGAATCGCATTTTCCTGCAGAACGATAGCGGCCCATGTCTGAAAACCCGTTTTTCGGCGGTCGCTGAATTCTGAAAAGCGGCAGCGCAGTTTCGCGAACGGCTGGGGTTCGCCCAGCGAAAATACACCTGCGGGGCTGGGTGTCGGCGCAGGACGCGGCAGAAGGGCGGCTCGAGCGCGCCAAAGAGCAAGTGCCCGGCTTCGTTCAAGTCTTAGTGCGGTATCAGAAGCGCCCCTCTCGGAAAATGCAAACCCGAGCTGCACTAAGACTTGTCGTTCCCGATGAAGATTCGACGAATGAGTCGGTGATGCACCGTGAGGGTTGGAGCGGGATCGATCCAGAATGAACCGAGTAGGTGCGCCCGCGCGTTTCCTTTGTGAATGAAGTCTATACTCAAGCGGTTCCGAAGCCATGACTGCCGGCGTGTGTTTGTGATGACTCTGGATTACGCCACAAACTGGCGAAACAAAGATACAGTTAACAATCGGCCAGCTAAAAAACGGTCAGATGAGAGCAGGATAGAGAGTCGGAATGAAGGCCGCAGCCGGGCCTTTGTTTCGGAGGCCCACTGTGGCGAGTCGAACAACGGTGGGTTCGGGCCTATTTGCCTTGCCGCCCTCCGGGGAGGTCGTCGAATACAAGATCGCCGTAGATGATGCCGCGGCCGTTCATGCCGAGATAGACACGGCCGAAGACGCGCGGATCGGCCTGGATGACCGAGGGCCCTCCGTACTGGTGCTGGTCATCGTTGACTCTAACCCAGGTCACGCCGTTGTTGTCTGAGCGGTAGATGGCCATGGCGTCTGTCGGTGAGGCTTCTCCGTAGAGGAATACGGACTGCGTATGGCTCCAGGGCGCGGCCGCGCCAATAGCGACGGAGTTCGCATAGGGAACATTCGTGATCTGTGTCCACGTCACGCCGCCATCAGTGGAGTGCCAGAGACCATTGCTGCCGAGGGGCAGCCAAATGTTTCCGGCTTTGGCGAAGTTGGCCACCACGATGCCGCACGTGGAGTTGTAGCAACTGCCGTCGGCGGGCAGCGGCGTGGCATTCACCTGTGCGAAAGCGGAAATGCCATGCACGGTGTCGACGACATCGCTGTAGAAAGCACCGCTCGAGCCGTAGCTGTAGTAGGAGTAGAAAGTCTGAGGCGCGACCTTATCCGCGGTGACAATGGAGTTGTACTGAAGCCCACTGGCGGCAATCCAGGTTGTGCCGTTGTCTGTGGAGAAATCCGCGCTGTTGTAGCTGGTGCTCCACATGATGGTGGTGCCGGTGGCGTCGACGGCGATGTTACCGCCGTCGTTAGAGTAGGTGCCGCCGGTGGCACAGGTTGGGAATGGGGTCCAGGTTGTCCCTCCATCGCCTGAATATGCGGCGTAAAGGCACCCGGGGGGCGGAGTGTTGTAAGAGCCAGGCGTTTGAGCGCGGACAATTACCAACGGGTTCTGGCCCGCCCAGTCAAGGCTCCCCACATCGCTAGCCACCGGATTCGTAAACATCCCGTACTTCGTGCCCGCGACCTCGCCCGTTGGAGAGACTGCGAAATTATCGTGACGGAAACCGCCGACATCTGCCTCACCGCTCAATAAGTGAGCGCCCGATGGGGGACTGATCAGCGCCAGCACGGCAGTTTCTTCAATTCCCAGTGCTTGGACATGCCAGGTAGGGGCCGGTCCCGGGTTAACCGCTGTTTGGCTTTTGGTCTCGGGGAAGTCAATCGCCGATAGGTTATCCGTCCCGTAGATTGTTGCACCCGTGCCATACATAAGATGGTCCGGGCTGGTGGGATCGATTAGAACTGCCGACATCCACCAGCCAAACCTGGAAGTAGGATCGGGATAACCAGTAGGTGGGCCTTGGTAGACAGTATCGCCAAAAGTCAAATACGGCGAAATGCCATAGACAGAGGAATCGAAATAGTAATTCCCGTACGCAGGACCATCCACGCCGTTCCCGTTTGCGTACCCACAACAATTGTACGCAAGAGCTGTCCAGATACCGCCCCCGTTCTGCGTAACGTAGACATCGTCAACCGGGTAATACCGATTTAGCGTCGTAACCGCAACCGTGCCGGAAACCTGGGGATTCTGGGTAATTCCTGTAAATCCTCCCCTCGGCGCCGTTTGAAAGACACCGTCGAAGGGCGGAGTAATGTTCGTCCACCCTCCCGATCGGTTTTGAGGGTTGTATTTTTCGACGAGCCCGTAGGCCGTTGAGTCCGGTCCCGGGGAGTCGTCGAAGGTGACGTAGAGATTTCCATCGGGGTTCAGCACCGCACGTTCCGGTGACGGGGCGCGCGTTGCTGGAACGTTAGGCGGCCAGGTCACCGCCGGAAGTGAGGTCCAGGTTGAGCCATCGTTGGTGCTGACGTACACGGTCGCGGTGGTGTACACGCCAACGTAGATGGTGCCGGGGTGTTTGGGGTCGAAGACGACCCACTGTACGCCGTAATTGTCGGTGTCGGAGGTTACGGGGAAGTTCGCGACTTGGGCCCAGGTCTGGGCGTAATCCTCGCTGACCCAGAGACCGTTCAGGCGGGTCCCCATCAACAGCTCATTTGGCTTGAACGGGTTGACGGCGAGGCGTTCGCCGGCAGCGCGACCATCGCAGTTGGAGCACATCTCAAACGGAGCGTTGTACGTCTGGAACGTCGCGCCCCTGTCGTCGGAGACGAGGAATGCGCAACAGTTTGAGTACTCGTACATACCGGCGGCGATGTAGAGGCGGTTGGGGTCGTTCGGATCGAGGGCAATGCTCTCCGGGCCGTTGAGGTTGTACTGGCTGGGGGAGTGGAAATCGGTGAGCGGCGTCCAGGTCTCGTTCGAGCCGTTCCAGCGGTAAACGCCGCCAATGTCAGTGCGGGCATAGATGACACCGGGCGCGGTGCGATGGGCGACGAGGCCGGGGACGTATCCTCCAGCGACGATGGTGACGGGCTGAAACTTGTAGGGTTGGGTCTGCTGCGCCAGCGCAGGCAAAGCGGAAACCGCGATTGCGGCGAGCAGGGGCACGATTCTGCGGGACAGGAACATGGTCGGTCTCCTTCCGGGGGGTGAAGTGAGAACGGGTCCGGTACGGAACGCGGCGCCTTCGGTCAACAGCATGAGCCCCACTTCTCACCCCGGCGAGCAAGCTCGTCGGGGACCCCGCTTCGGGGCGGGTTTCATACGTTGCATTACCGGGCGAACAGGATGATCGGACCAATTCGAGTCCGTGGCTGCGGATTGAGGGCGCGAGCCGCGGGAGTCATGGATCCGGGGAAATGTGAGGCCGTGCTTTGTAACCGGAATTTCCGGTTTGCCTTTCGGCTAGCAAGTATACCCCCACTTGGCTCCCGCTCGCGGTCTTTCTTGCATTGGTGTCAGGCCAAAGATCCGGTCGTGCGCCACACGGCCTTTGCCAGAAGCAAAAGTCCATGATTTGCCCCATATCGAAGTGATTTCTCCGAAGCTTCGCCGCTACCCCCCAACGTCCAGATTGGTTCCACGTTTCTGCGGAGCCTGCCCGGCTGGCAGTGGCAAAGCCTCTATCTGCCGCAGTGTACTTCCAAACAGGCGAAACGCCAGTGAATGAGTTGAAGCGAATGCCCAATGCGCTACGAAGGCGGCTTGGGTTCCCATAAACACCGCTGAGTCCAACTACCGCTTTGGAACTCGCGCGGGATCCCGTTCATCGCAAAATCCCGAAATCGTAGTTCCGACCTTCTTCAAGTCGAAGCTGGGCCTTTCGCAGCTCACTGGCCACGAGTCAGTTCTGAGCTCCCTTGAGACCCGAGGTTCTTCGGGGCTTACGGTCGCGCTTCTCCTCAGCTCTGCTACCGTTGCCAGCGCGCTGGCTGGGCCGATGTTGATCGTATTAGGTCTGTACTTCTGCAACCGGGCAGCGCAATCAACTGCGATCCGGCCTTTTGCGACGTAGGGACTGGCGTGGCGTTGCCGCCTTGAAATACAATTCGGACGCCTTGGTGCATTGCTCGCGCTCGAGTCCGAACACTGCAGGCGGGGCGAAGAATTCAGAAAAACCTCCACAACGATTGACAGCTGATCGACGACGCTAGACAAACCTGTGACCGCCGTCTTCTCTTCATTCGGCCGAAACAGATCGAATGTCACCTTAAGAGCGCCCAATGCCGGACCCGGATCCGACCGCTGGTGAGGGTCTACACTGCAAGTCACTCGATGCCTCTGCTGTACGTACTCGATAGGGAAGAGCCATTCGCGAAAGTACGCAAAGCTCGGAATGGACTGCGCCTGAATCGAGTTCCCCTGCGCAGATTTCGTCAAATACCCCCCCCAAAAAAAAAGAGGAGATTACCGTGATTTCAAAAGGCATAGCAAAAGCAAGGCTCATCGGCAGGCCGTGGTATTGCCTGCTGGCCGTGATGCTTCTTTCATCCAGCTACTCACTCTTGGCACAAGGCACGGCTCCCGGAGGCCATTCGGCCGATGAGGGAATCTGGAGCGGAGCGATTCACCGTCAATTATGTTTCGCAACTGCCGATTGCGGGAACTTCGACCAAGCTGTTGCTGCTGGCACCGCCCCAATCAGCATTGGCAGCTTCACACTCAGCCCGCGCAATGCTCCAACGTTGGTCTTCGATGACTCGGGTGCCGGAACATCAGCCGGAAATCCGATCGACGTATTCACTTCCAACAGCACCGGTGCGCAGGCATGGTCAGTGAACAATACCGGCGTAACGCCACCCGGCTTCTATAACTTCGCCGCACTCGGTGCATTCTGCGTAACTGCCTCGGGAAGTAGCAGCGGTTCGGCAGTGGTTTTGGATCCTTGCGCTGGCACGCTCGCACAGGCCTGGGATCCGGTGCTGATTGGCAATTCCTACGAATTTCAGCCCGGGAACAGCACAAATCTCTGCCTTGCTGCCGGCGGGGCGGACGTGGGGAGCGGCGTCGTCGTCGAGACATGCACCGGCGCTCCCAGTCAACTGTGGTCGCTTGCTGTGGAAACCAACAGCAGCAACACCGGGAAAGGTGGCCCCTCCGCCAGCCCCTGCACGGGGATCGGCGACCTTTCGGTTGCAGGAGTGAGCTACAGGCCGACCTGGTGCCAGGAGTTCGATGGTCCTGCACGTCCGCCATCCACCGAGGCTTGGAATTTCGACCTGGGAAACAATAACGGCTGGGGAAATGGCGAAGCCGAAGTTTACTGCGGACCTCCGGGCGTCTGGGGTAACCCGAGCCAATGCCCGACCACGTTCAGCACTGACACGGCTCCGGTCTACATTGATGGCAACGGTCATCTCGTGATCCAGCCCAGAAATATAAATGGAACGTGGATCTCGGCGCGACTGAATACCGATGGAGGGCAGACCTTCCAATACGGCATTATCGAGGCCAGGATCAATCTTCCCGATCTCACCAACCCGGGAATCTGGCCCGCGTTCTGGTCACTGGGCAACAACATCAACAGTGGCGTTCCTTGGCCCACCGCCGGCGAAGCAGACATCCTCGAAGACTGGTCGCCGCAAGTGCTCAACGGAGCTGGCGACACAGGGGAGAACTCCACAATCCACACCGATCTTACCGGCGGAGACGGACTTTCGGCTCGCTTCTTATTCCCCAATGGAGAAGCGGTGAATACAGCCTTCCACACCTACGGGATCATTTGGTCGCCCGACAAGATCCAGTTCTTCGTGGATGACCCATCCAAACCATTCTTCACGACAACGCCCGCCAGCCTGCCCTCGGGGGATGTGTGGCCGTTCAATCAACCGATCTTCATCCTCTTGAACGAGGCTATCGGCGGAACCCTCGGTGGATCGATCACCAACCTCACCAACCCTGGGCCGATGACCGTCGATTATGTTCGCTGGTATACGGCGCGATGAAGCGCCTGCGCCCTCGAACGGGTTCGGATCTGCCGGCGGTGGAATTCATTTCCACCGCCGGCAGAGATGCTGAACAGGTACCGGAACCCCTAAGTCGGCCAGCGCCCAGCCATCACACGACTCCCGCACCCCAACTGCTGCGTTCCTAAAGCACTCATTGACATCCGGTTACGTGCGATGGTCGGGATTACTCCCCGAATACGCCGCAGGCACGGAGTACCCAGTCCGGAGGGAGGGCACGAGATTCCACTCGCCATGCCATTTCATTACCAATTGACCTCGTGATGGCCAAGCTGGCTGGATCTCTTCATCGAATGGACGGCCGAAATAAGTCAGAATCCACAACGCGAACAAATAGATACTGAGGCATCAGATCCGGCTTCGCTAACCAACGGGTCGCTGAATCTTATTGCACAGCCTTGCTGAAAAAGCCACCTTACGCCAACGCCCCAAAGCACATTTCCAGGCTGGTCAAGCCTGGAAATGCCGATCAGGATTTAGCAATGGTTGGCGTGAAGGATAACAAGGAGAATAGAAGGGGAAGTCAGCGTTGTCGCAATCGCTATTGTTTCTGCTGCTTCACTTCCTCCAAAACATCGTGAATGGCCTGGGCGACTGTTTCCGGCTTTTCTTCATTCATGCGATGGCCGGCACCGGCAACGATGCGCAGCTGTGCGTACTTCGACCGGTGGAACAGATCTAGCTGAAAGTTGTGCCATGCGTCATTGATCTGGTCACACTGCGTTTGCGTGAGGCCGCGGAAGGCGCTACAGGGCGCACGTTCCCCACGCTCGAGGACGACGATGGGAACATCGTCATGCCAGGCGAGGTGCTGCTGTGGGGGAAGCAAACCTTCACGCCGAAGACTTTTCATATCCATGTCTGAACCAGGAAACGCGGGGGAGATGGCTGCATCTCGCCATACGGCCTCTTCATGGGCGGAGTCCACGAAGACAAAGCCCGCGACGTCGGCGGGATACTGCTCCTCATAGCGGCGAATGAGAATTCCTCCCGCCGAGGCCCCAACAAGAAGGTAGGGACCGGGCAGCTGCGCAGAGTGGAAGAGATCGTGCATGTTCTCGACGACCTCGCTTATCGAATGATCTCCTGGAACATGATCGCTCTCACCAAAGCCGAGCGGATCATAACTGCACACTCGGGAGAACTCCGAGACACGCGACTGGACCAAGAACCAGTCCTGATAGCTTCCAAGCCCCCGGCCCGTCGCCAGAATAACGGTCGGCTTCCCGTGAGACCCTCCTGTGCATTCGAGAACCATCTTGTGCTCCTGGGAGATCGGAACAAGGTGGCCGCTTGAACCCGGACCACTCGCCTGCTCCGCCTGCGGCGCCGGTTTCAGCACGCAACTGTAGACGACGCCGGTGTTCCGGAAGGTGCCAGAAGCTGAGCGTGGTTAAGAAAATAGCCGAAGCCGATAGCAGGGTCGCGAGAGCCCAAAGCCTGATCGGCTCAAGATAGGCTGGGCCTGCAATAGACACCACATCGTAGGCAGCAGATCGCCAGACCTTGCCAATTCCAGAGACCCCTTCTTTACATGCATCCATCAGTTGCTCCCTGAAGAGCTGTTCCATCTCCTCGCCGTACCGATAGCGAAGACTGTCTGCATACAGCGGGAGCATCCGTTTATAGACCCAGCAACTTAGTTCGAGGACAAAGCTCATACTTTACCTCTTAGTGGGAATACCTGCTTTGCTTTCGCTAAAAGAAGAACTTCGTTTTGTCGCGAGAACTCGGCGTTGAGCAGTCCTTTGCCCGCCCGCGTGAGGCGGTAGTTTCTACGACGATCGTGGCTTTCGTTCTTTACCTCTTCGATGAACGACTGGTCTGCAAGTTTTTGGATCGTGGTATAGAGGGTCGCGGGCCCCATTTGGAATTTGCCGTCCGACAAAACTCCTACCTCTTGCATGATCAGGTATCCATGCCTCTCGCCTTCCGCGAGAGAAAAAAGTACGAAAAAGACCGCTGGAGAAAGCGGTAGCATCTGTTGGAAATCATCATTGCGTGAAGCTGATGGATTCATTCGACAACCTCTATATTGTATACGGATATACCCGTTTGTGATATATGTCAACCTGTGGTTGTGGAAACGAAATGAAACCAGTATTCCGCGTCATACCGAGCGCTGTCAGTTGATGAGAACAGGCACGTTTTCAGGGGTGTTGATCCCGGGAACACGAGTTGGGCTGTTAATCGTCAACCGAAAATCACGCGCAGACAGTTTGGCGGACACTGGCCGACTTTTCGTTACATATCTGCCGTCGAGGAGTGATTTCGCGATATCACTGAGCGCAACGACTCGTTCGAGTAGCTCTTCAGTCGACGTTCATTGATGTCTGCTGCTACACCCCAGCCCTCCCGCTTCTGCCGGGCGAGTATGTCTCTGCCTATGGACCAGTAGAGCGACACCATTTCCCGGCTCACTGCCAAGGCAGCTCGCACCTGAGACGTGCGGATATGTTCTTTCAAACTTTCGAGGAGCTGCGTGCTGAACTCGGAGTAGCAAGGTAACCATGTCGAATGGGTACATGGTGCGGCCATCCCGCGGAGATTGGGAGGCAGGGCTCTCCGTGGAAGCAACGATGGCAGGGAGTGCGGAAGAGGCGGCTCCGTGAAGGACCGGTCCGTGGACCGGTCTACCGCCTTGATCTCGGAGCTCTATGTGGCGCCGACGCATCGCAGGCGGGGCGTTTCGCGCAAGCTGATGCAGGCAGTTCTACGGGCGGCGCGCGGGGCCGGGATCTATGTCCTGCGGCTGAGGGCGCGACCGGAGTCGCCACAGATCGGGATTGAGGCACTGCTCGCGTTCTACCGCGAGTTCGGCTTCCGGCAGACGGGCAGCTCCGTCGAAGGGCACCCGGTGCTGGAACTGAGGCTCACAGGCGTGCGCCTGCCCGTGGGGAGCGGGGCTGCTGCCGTACAGCTGAGACGCGTAATCCAGCGAATGGACGATGGGCAGGGATGGAGGGGCGAGCGGAACGACTACGCAACGATCCCGTAACGATTTCATCTGCAGTCATGGTCAGCCCGTCGGGACTCTTGTCACCACGCGCCGTGGTGTCAACGTCAATTGTCGTAGGTTCGCCAGAAAGACCGGCGGGTCTAGCCGGTCGGATTGTTGAAGTTGCTCAGGCAGGCTCATGTCTGTCTATCTCCAACCACCGCCGAGCGCTTTATAGAGCTGCACCAGGCTCTGGTACTCGTTGTTTCGCGCCTGTGCCAAGGTGAGTTCGGCAGTGAACAGAGACCGCTGGCTGTCAAGAACGGAGAGATACGTTGCGGTCCCGCCTTTATAGAGCATGAGCGACACCGTGACTGATTCCTCAAGATCCTTCACGGACTGTTCCTGGCGTTCCCGGACTGAGTGGTCTTTGTCATAACCAATCAGCGCGTCAGAGACGTCGCCGAAGGCTTGCCGAATCGTCTGCTGGTAGCCGACTAGAGCCTGCCGCTCTTGTGACTTGGCGTAGCGCAGATTGTTGCGCAGTGCGCCACCCTCGAAGATCGGCTGAGAGAGTCCTGCTGAGTAGCTTCCGATTCCCAGCGGAGCCGGGATACTCTGGGTGCCAAACTGGCTATGCCCAAATGCCGCACCTCCCGAGCCGAGTAGTGAGATTTGCGGAAAGAACATCGCCTTGGCGACACCGATATTGGCATTGGCAGCAACCAGGCTCTGCTCCGCTTCGCGGATATCGGGCCGACGTTCGAGCAGTTCCGAGGGCAGCCCTGCGGGTAACTGCGGGGGCAGAGTCTCGTTCCAGGTCCAGCCATCCGGAGTCTCGATGCCCAGAGCCTGTCCGCGAGGAACATTGTCCGGGTACTTTCCCAGCAAGATGTTGATCGCGTCCTCGGTCTGGCCGATCTGCCGCTCTAGATCCGGGATCTGCGCATTCGCCGTATCGAGCACTTGACGGGCCTGGAGAACGTCGAGCGTCCGGGCTACGCCGTGCTGGAGACGCAACTGCGTCAGCTTGAGGGAATCCTCCTGGGTCCGGACGGTATTTTGCGTGATCTGAAGCTGGAGGTCGAGGTCGCGAAGCAAAAAATAGTCACTTGCCACATCGCTTACAAGCGTCAGGGTTACGGTCTGTTGTGCGTCCTTGGTGCCGAGAAGTTGAGCCCGGGCTGCTTCGGTCGCGCGTCGATAACGCCCGAACAAGTCCATCTGAAACATAACGTCTCCGGCAAGCGAAAAAATGTTGGACTTGATGTTTTCATCGTCCTTTCCGCCGCTGAAGGTCGGATTGAGTGAGACCTGCGGAAACTGATTCGAGCGGGCGATGCCGAGCTGAGCTCTTGAGGCAGTGACACGCTCGACCGCCAGTTGCACATCGTAATTTTGCTTCAGCGCCGTTCGGATCAGCTCCTGCAATTGAGGATCGTGGAACACTTGCCACCAGGGCAGATCGGCGAACGATGCGGTTTGTGGTTCTGTCTGTTGCGATGGATCGAGGCCGCGAAATGCCGGAGGCGCCTGCACAGATGGCCGATGGTAGTTCGGCCCGACCGAACAGCCGGAGAGCATGGAGGCCGACAGGAGAAGGATCCATGTGGATCTTGAGCTGAATCTGTTTCGGAATCGATTACGCATCTTGATTACCCTCAGTGATTGCACCGTGCTGCGGTGCTGGCGCCGTGACGCGCGCTCGATCCCCCGGAGACCATCGCTCCACGAAATAGAAGATCGCGGGAACAAAGAATATGCCGATGAAGGTCTCCGCTACCATGCCTCCGATCACCGCCGTTCCCATGATCTGGCGTGCTACAGAGCCCGCTCCGGAAGCGGTCCAGAGCGGCACACAACCGAGAATGAAGGCGAGCGCGGTCATCATGAGAGGCCGGAAGCGAAGCCTCGCTGCGGAAAGGGCGGCATCAACGACGGACATACCACGCTCGTAGTCCTCCTTGGCAAACGCAACGATCAGAATCGAGTTTTTCGCGGCTAGCCCGATGAGCATCACCATGCCAATCTGGGCGTACACATCGTT
>DATDLS010000021.1:0-33606 GCA_036519195.1 Occallatibacter sp.
GACCACGCCGCCGATTGCGCTCGAGCCGTAGAGATCGCTGGCGCCGCCGCGCACCAGCTCGATGCGCTGGATGGAGAGCTCCGGCTGCTCCTGCCAATGGATCCATCCGGCGAAGGGGTCGTTGAGAGGGACGTCGTCCTCGGTGAGGAGGGTGCGGCTGGCGGCCGTCGAACCGAGGGCGCGCAGACTGAGCCCCTGCGACGAAGGATTGGCAACGAGCGAACTGGAGCGGCGAAAAAGCTCGACGCCAGGCAGTTGGCGGAGCTTGCCGTCCAGGGTGATCGCGGCACTGGTGTTGAGCTTGGTCTGGGTAAGGACGCGGGTCGTGACCGGGCTTTCCAACACCCCCAACGGGGTGCGATAAGCGGTAACCGTAACCTGTTCGGTATCGGCGGCCGGGTTGAGTTCGACAACGGCTCCATCGCTCAGCTGGACGGCGAGGATCTCAAAGTTCCGCGCGGCAATGCGCACCGCACAGGGCGCGGCGCAAGAGACAGTGAGCTTGCCGGACTCGTCGCTTTGTCCCAGCAGATGGCCGGCAGAGTCGGTCGCGGTGGCTCCGGCTAACGCGGCGCCCCCCTTGTCTTCAACGGTAACGGTGATGGCCGATTGGGCGCTAACTGCGAGCGCGGTCAGGCTCGAGGCTGCCAACGCCAGCGCACCAGACATCGCTTTGAATCGGGACCACAGCATCGGCCTCGCTTCCATTTCTCTGACGGAGCCTTTCTAATAATTGTGACACGGTTAAACCGCTCCGGGTATCGGTGGCCAGGGGGGCTATCTCAGTGAGAGGAACCAGGACAAAGGCACGCTCGGCAAGGCGCGGATGCGGGACCTCGAGGCCGGGCTCACTGATCGGTTGGATGCCATAAATCAACAGATCGAGATCGAGCGTCCGGGGCCCGTTGGCAATGCCGGAGGTGCGGTCACGGCCAAACTCCCCTTCGATCGACAACAGGGCCTCAAGCAGGGCCCGCGGGCTGAGCTCGGTTTCAAGCGCAACCACCGCGTTGAGGAAGCGCGGCTGGGCTCGGTAGCCTACCGGCTCGGTGGAGTAGAGCCGCGATCGCGCCGTCATGCGGCCCATCGAAGCCAGCCGCCCAACGGCTGCAGCCAGCGTGGCGGACGGAGGCCCTGCACTGCTGGGAAGGTTGGCGCCCAGGCCAATGTATGCGGTTGGCATCCTTCTCAGGTTACGCGCCAGCGGTGGGAACAGGCACTAATCCTCGCGCAGTGCCTGCATCGGCTCAATGGAGGCGGCTTTGTGCGCCGGCAGAAGCGCGGCGGCAAGACCGATCAGGGCCAGGGCCAGCGCCACGGCAACGTAGGTGAATGCGTCGAGCGGCTTGACCTGATAGAGGAAGCTGGAGACCAGGCGCCCCGTGGCCAAGGCCAGCGCCAGACCCACAGCGAGGCCGGCGCCCACCAGCAGGGAACCTTGCCGCAAAACTAGCTGCGCCACGCTCAGTCGGGTCGCGCCCAGCGCCATGCGCACGCCGATTTCACGTTTGCGGTAACTCACCAGCTGCGACAGTACACCGTAAAGACCGGCGAAGACCATGGCCACGGCCAGGCCGGCGAATGAGCCCACCAGATAGAGTCCAAGCCGCTGGTTGAAGGTGTTCTGATCAACAGCATCCTGCATGGTCTCAAAGTTGTCCACAGCAAATCCGGGAGCATTCTGCTTGAAGAGCGAGCGTATCTCGACTGCCAAAGGAATGTCGCCGCGGGTCTTGACCGCAAAGCTCACCGTGGTTTTCAGCAGCGCCTGGTAAAAGAGTGAAGTGGTGGGAATCTGCTGCTGCGGCAGCAAGAAACGTGGCTGCGGAGCGCTGCCCACGGTTGTGTCCACCTGGTCACCGAGAATGCCGACGATGGTGTAGGGCTTGAGCATGCCGGTGTCCTTGCCGCCCAGATCGATCTGCTTGCCCAAGGGATCCATGCCGGGAAAGTATTTTTTGGCCAGGGTCTCATTGATCGCAATCACGAAAGGCGTGGTCAAGCCATCACCGGACTCGATCATACGGCCGCGAACAATGGGCGTGCCAAGCGTACGTGCGTAGTCTCCGCTGACCGCGGTAACCTGCGCGCTCATGTCGTGAGCCGGGTCTTTGGGCTGGCCCACGATCTGAAAGCTCGTGCTGACGTTTGTACCCCCAAGCGGAGGAGACGTGACCAGAGCCGCGCTCTGAACTCCGGCAACCCGCCGTATGCGGTCGAGCATCGGCTCGTAGGTGAGCGCAGCAACCGAGGCTGGCGCGTTGGCTGTGTCTTCAGAAACCGCCATCGCGGAGAAGCCTGCTGCGTCAGCAGGCATGACGCCGAAGGTGGTGACGTGGCCGGCGTCAAAGCCCAGACGCGACTGCTCGAGATTCCACAGGGTGTGGAACAGCAGCCCGGTGCCCACCAGCAACAGCGTGGAGAGCGCAACCTCTGTCGCGACCAGCGTGCCGCTCAATTTTCCGCTGACAGAGCGCGAACCAAGTCCGCGCGAAGCTGCCTGCAGTGCGGCTTGCGGATTGACGCGGGCCACCAGCAAGGCAGGCAGCAGCGACGAGAGCACCGTGGTGAGAATGGCGATCGCGGCAAGCACAAGCACCACTGTCCAGTGAATCGAGATGGCTTCTGCATTGGGAATGGTTCCAGTGAGCTTACGCACGCCGATCATAGCCACCTGCGCCAGGCCTGCTCCCGCTCCGCAGCCGAGCAGGCTGAGCGCCAGTCCTTCTGACAGCATTTGCCGTGTGAGGCGCCGGCGGCTGGCGCCGAGAGCGGCGCGCACCGCGAACTCCTGCTGGCGTCCCAGGCAGCGGGCGATCAGCAGATTGGAGACGTTGGCGCACGCGATGAGCAAAACCAGGGCCAGAGCGCCGAACAGGCCGAACAAGACCGGGCGCACCGGACCGGTGAGGATCTCCTGATAGAGGCCCGCCTGGAATGCGACCTTGCCCTCGTCCTTGGCGCGGGGAATGCGCGCGGCGATCGCATCCAGTTCGCTCTGCGCCTGCGCGACCGTGACGCCGGGACGCAGCTCCCCGACTACTTTGAAGAAGTTGTAGCCGCGGTCTTTGAGCATCTCCAGGGAGGGCTGCAGTGGCAGCCAAAGGCCCTTGTTCAGGTCGGGTCGCATGCTTTCAGGAAAATGGAACGTATTCGGCAGGATGCCGACCACCGTGCAGGCGATGCCGCCGATTTTCACCTGCTGGCCCAGGATGTTGGGGTCGCTGTGGAAGGTGTCGCGCCACAGGCTCTCGGAGAGCAGAACTACCCGCGGTCCGCCAGCCTGGCCTTCGGCCTCAGTAAACGTGCGCCCCAGCAAAGGACGCGCGCCCAACAGGGAAAACAGATTGGTGGACACGCGCGGCGCCACGACGCTCTGTGAGCCTTCGCGGCTTTCAATGACGCTGATGTCTTCCGAATAACCCGCGACATCCACGAGCAACTTCGATTGGGCATGGATATCGCGATAATTCATCCACGACGTGGTGTTGAAGCTGGGCTTGTCACTGGGCTGGCCAATATAAAGTAATCGATCGGCGTGGGCATACGGCAGCGGGCGCAGCAGCACGCTTTCAATCACGGTAAAAATGGCGGTGTTGGCGCCCACCCCGAGCGCCAGCGTCAGCACGGCGAGCAGAGCCAGGCCGGGCGTCTTGCTCAATTGGCGCAAGGCATAGCGTAGGTCGTAGTAAAGGGTCTGCATCCGGGCCTCCAGAGGTGCACGCGTGACTTGGAGAATAAAGCACTTTGACGGCCAACACCAGCCTGTGGTCAAGGGCGATAGATCTTGAAAACTCCTGATGCGTTGATGCGTCCGCCACCGGTCCGACCACCGCCTGGAAACGAACGGGCCTGTCCGGAACTCGCCGGAAGCCGACAGCGATTGCGCCGGGACCGGCTGGAATTGATCCCGGCCGAGACGGCGCCGGGCCGGTTTCTGCTAGCATCCCTCTTGGAGACTTTTCCGAATGGACGCACTGAACAGCGCGGGCCTTGGCGCCCGCCGCAATGAAGATATCGCGCTTGATCTGCTCAAGTTTGTTGCCGGCACGACCGGCGTCGGCCGCCCTGCTGCCCCTTCGACGGGGTTCAGCGGCGCCTCTGCCGCCAAGCCCGAAGAGCACGTGACGCAGTTGCTTGAACTCTATAGCCGCTGCCTGAAGGCGGTCGAAGGCAAGTGATCGGCACCAGGACGGTCGAGCGCGCACTGCGGGTTGCCGTTGCCGGCACAGGCGCCTTCGGCACGAACCATCTTCGCGTTTATCGCGAACTGGAGACCTCCGGCCACGGAGTAACGCTGGTGGCTGCCCTGGAGCCAAACGCGATGCGCGCCGCCGAGACCAGGGAGAAGTACGCGATCCCCGTTTTTGCTTCGGTCGACGAGTTGCTCCGAGCAGACTTGAAGCTGGATGCGGCCTCGGTTGCGGTGCCTACCGTTCATCATCACGCGGTGGCCGCGCCGCTGATCGATGCCGGGCTGGACCTGCTGGTGGAAAAGCCGCTGGCCGCTTCGCTCAAGGAAGCCGATGACCTGATGGCGCGCGCGGAAAAGGCCACGCGGATTCTGCAGCCGGGACACCTGGAGCGCTTCAATCCTGCGGTGCTGGCTGTGGAGCCCAGGCTGCGACGGCCCATGTTTTTTGAGGCCCATCGGCTATCTATCTTCACCCCGCGCGCCCTGGATGTGGACGTGGTTCTCGACCTGATGATCCACGATCTGGACATCGTGCTTACCTTCGCCAATTCGCCGGTGCGCGAGGTGCGAGCAGTGGGCTTGCCGATCCTCTCGCCCAAAGTGGACATCGCCAATGTGCGCGTCGAGTTTGAATCCGGCTGCGTAGCCAACTTCACGGCCTCGCGCGTGTCTACCGAGCGGGTCCGCAAGCTGCGCTTTTTTGAGCCGCGCCAGTACGTGTCGATTGACTATGCACGCCAGGATCTGCTGGTCATCCGGCTGGATCCTCTGGTTGCGTCGGCCGGGTTGTCGGGTGGGACCTCGGGCCTGGCTGCCGGGCTTTCGGCGCAGACGCTCGCGCCGGAGATTGCAGCGGCGCTGGCTGCGGGAAAACTCGATCCTGCCGCGCTCGGACAACGTGCGGTTGAGTCAGGCTCGACCCCCAACCCAGGACTCAACTTCGCCAAGTTTCCCGTCACGCCGGGCGAGCCGCTAAGGCTGGAGATTGAGTCGTTTCTTGATTCCGTGCGCACCCGCCGCGAACCACATGTCACGGCGCGGCAGGGGCGCAATGCGCTGGCGCTGGCGTTGGAGATTCAATCTTCGATGGCGGCGCATGCGGTGCGCGCCGGGCTCGAAGATTTCTTTTCGCCCGGAGCTTGAGGTGCATCCACGTCTCGCTCTGCCGCGGCAGAGCGAAGCAGGATTGACGCACGGATGCGTTGCTCCCACTACGCACCTTTCCCAGGCTGCGGAAAACCCCATGAAGGCAGATTTCTTAAAGCGAAGTAGGCAGGGTCTCTCGCATGACTTCCGTCGCGCCGAAAAAGCCAACCAAATCACGGGCTTTCGTTTGGAACTGCACCGGCTCGAAATGTTTTCCCCGAGCCCGTTCCCACCGTCAGAATTCAGGCGATTCCAAGCACACGATTCAGGAATCCCACGATGTACTTCCACACCAGGTAGTAGGCCGCCATAGCTGCCAGAAACCCGGGAACGACCAGCGCGTAGGAAAGACGCCACGCCTGAAACCAGAGGACGCCGCCGGGGACGAACTCGAGCAGGCCCAGGCAGGTGGCCACGGTAGCTCCAATGGGCGCCATCAGCAGCGGCAGCACGGCGCCGTGAAGACCAATCGGATGGTGGATGTGGGCGCGGGAACTCAGGTAGAGCATGTTCCACAAGCCGAACAGGGACGGCACAAGGGCCATGGGAAAGATCATGGCGCGTTCAATGGGTGTGGGCACCTGGAGGATGATGCGGGTCACAATGAAGAGCGTCAGCAGCAGCGGCATTACCAGCGTGGGCACAACGATCCCCGCCATGTATGCGCGAAGATAGGGATGAGGATTCATGGCTTTCTCCTGGCAGCGATTGCTGTTGGCGGCGGCTGCCTCGCCGCGGGTTCAGAGGTAGTACAAAAGCACCGGGATGGCCGTGGGAAACACCGCCACTGCGCCCACCAGTCCCACCAGCAGCGCGCCATCAAACCAGACCCAGCCGGAGACGGACTCTGGCTGCCCGGTATCGAGCCGGCGCAGCATCGCGGGCCAGAGATCGGGCGCCGTCTCCGGATCGCCGCCCACCGGAGGCAGTGCCTGTTGCAAAAGCTTCTTCATGCGTTCCTCGTCTGCATTCATGGTCGAATTCCCTGCTCTTCCAAGTCCTTTCTCAGCAATCGGAGCGCGCGAAACACGCGCAGTTTTACGGCTGCAATGGAGATGCCTAATGCCTCCGCTATTTCTTTGTGCCTCTGGCCTTCGACAACTGCCAGCACCACAGCGATGCGCAGCTTGGGCGGCAGCCTGGCAAATGCGGATGAGGTCTTCTGACGGATTTCCGCACTGAAGACTGGATCGACACCCGCTCGAGCCGCAGGGTCCGTCCTGAGTTCGGCGGACAATGCATTCTGTGTTCGCGTGCTGCGCAGCCAGTCGAGCGCTGCGCGGGTAGCGATACGCCGCGCCCACCCTTCAAAACCGCGCCCAGGCTCAAACCGGGCGTGGGCGCGGTAGATGCGCCAGAAGGTTTCAACGGTCAGTTCTTCGGCGGTTTCCCGGTTGCGAACGATGCGCAGTACCCAGGCGTAAACGAGGTGTTGATGCGTGTGGAAGAGCGATTCGAAGGCGTCCAGATCGCCCTGCTGAAACAGGCTCAGCACATCTGTCGCTTCGTTCCGCATCTGCCCTTCCCTTCTAATCCTGCTTACGGGGCATCCAGCAGAAAGGTTACATCCGCTCAGGGCGGCGCGCTTTGTGATTTCAAAGGGCTGGGGATGGAGTGGCTGAGCTTCATCTCGATGTTCCTAAAGTGGCCCCAGCATCGCTGCGGGCGCTTCCGGGAAGTTCGACTTCGAGTCAGAGCCGCGCGATCTCAGCATGGTGACAGAAGTCGGGGAACCGATTGTGGCCAAAGGTACCTACGCGGTCGCGGTGGGCGGTGGCCAGCCGCATACCGGAGTGCAAGAAGTGAGTGGAGTTTTCGATCTGAAAGGAACGCTGAAGCTGGAGGAAGAGCAGCGCTGTCGAGTTTTGAGAAGCAACCACGACGCATCCGCATATTGGATGCGCCTCGATGAGTTTTGCGGGTGAGTTTTGACGATAGCTTTCCCGAAAGCCTGCGGGCCGCGGATCTCTTCCTTTCCGCCTGATGCACCCGTTCTCGTTGTTTCTCTCGTCAGTTCGCGCTTGTTCGAACGGGCGCGTCCATGATCTGTTTCAACTTCAGATAGACGGCGTTGGTCCAGCCGAAGCCGATTCCGTTGCTCTTGTATCCGGTGCTTACCTGCACGTTGGAGTTGCCCGAGACGACGTTATACTTTTCGCGGAGAGTGCCATCGTGGGCGAAGCCTTCGTCAATGGTTCTCGCGAACTTGGCAGCCAGGCGGCTGGCGTCCTCGCGGAAGCCCATCTCTCCAAGTCCGTCGATGGCGACCCAGTTGGTGGGCGCCCAGCCGAAGGGCTCATCCCATTGCAGGCCGGAGTTGAAGTTGCTCATGGAAAGCCCACCGGGACGTTCGAACAGATTCAATTTGTCCACGACGAGTCTGGCTTCTTCGCGTGTGGCTACACCGGCCCACAACGGATAGAGCGACGAAATATACGCATAAGTCGACGACTTGGCGTGCGTGAAGTCGTAGTCGGCAAATACGCCTTCTTTGGCGCGCCACAGATAGCGATGAATTGCCACATTGCGGGCCTGGGCCTGGCGCGTCCAGCGCGCGGCATCCTCCGGTTTGGCGAGGATATGAGCGAAGTGGGCAAGGTCCTGCTCGTAGCGATAGAGCAGGCTGTTCAGGCAGGTCGGCGCGAAGTGATGCGTAGCCCCGTCGAAGGGGCCGAAGCGAAAGCCCGGGTCGAAGCCTGACTCGCGCATGGCGCGGTCACCGGTGTAGAAGTCCTTGCTGAGCCGATAGCCCGCGGCCCACGCGCGATCGCACACCACGCTCGCATGCACGTCGCAACTGGTTTCCTTGAGACGCACGGCTTGACCTGCGTCCGGATGCTCAGCGCCTTTGATCAGGAAGCCTTCCTCGTCTTTGCCCGGATGCGCAACCAGCCAGCGAATCACGTCAGAATAGTACGTGCTGTCGTCGGACTGTTCCGGCACGGGGCCGCCGCCGTAGTCAAAGTAGCGCGCCAGGCCGGTCGTACCGGCGTGGTGTTCGGCGCGCGTCCACACGGAGTGGTCTTTTTCCGCAAGCGTGTATGCGTGCTCCAGCCACCGGCGGCCTTCGGCGCGACCGGCAGGCGTTGCCGGAAAGCTCGCCGGGTCTTCATACACAGCACGAATCATCGATGTCAGAAACGGCGGCTGCGATCGGGTGAGATAGTAGGTGCGGTTGGCATTGAGCACCGCGCCGTAATGCTCAACTTCAAAAAGGAAGTTATCCACCATTCCTTTGGCGAGAGCTTCGCGATGATCGGCTTCAAGTCCAATCACGATGAAGTAACTATCCCAGCCATACATTTCATTGAATCGTCCGCCGGGAACGACATAGGGATTGGGTAAGTAGAGCAAGCCAGCGGCGTGTAACTGTTCCGGGCGCACGTCGGCTAACCGCTCAATGTGCCGCGGCAGGGCAAGCACCTCCACATGGCACTTCTGCTCGAGGGCTGCTACTTCCGGCGGCGCAGGCAGCTCCGCGGGCATGTAGAGCACCGGACTCACGGTGACCTTGATGTCGACCAGCGAATGGCAGTCGGTCATCGAGCGGGTCAGCGTGTCCCATGCCGAGTGGATGTAATTGAGCGTGGCTTCGGGATTGGGTGACTGGTTCGTTCCGGCGCCAGAATCCTCGACCTGCAGAATGGATGTACCGATTGCAGCGGCTAGAAGGAAAGACAAGTGAAACAACTTCATGGCAACTCCGACCCAGTGCGTTCTCAAATCATCTGGAGTGTAACGCAACCGATGCACCGCCGGCTCTGCGCTCGGGAACAGTTGGCGCAGGTGCGGTGTCTACCAGACCACAGTGGTTCCGATGGGGATGAACGCAGGGCCTTGAACCCCGCGCAGTGCGCTCGAGCTTTGCCTCGAATCTGACGCGCGCTGAGCGGAACAGCCGGCCTGCTCGTTGCACACGCTCTGGTTGCTTCCCGGCGGCGCGGCTGAATTCGACTTGTCGGAGGCAGGCCATGTTTGAAGACGCAACGTTTGAATCCACAGGCAGTATCCGCACAGGCAGCCCGAGCTGGATGATCGCGGCTCTCGCTGTGAACAGTTCCATCGTGCTGATGCTGGTACTGGTGCCGCTGATTTATCCGCAGGCGTTGCCACGGCAGCTGCTCTCGATTCTGATGACGGCGCCGCCCATGCCGCCGAGTGCTCCGCCCCTTCGTGTGCATCCGGCTGCGCGTGCCTCTTCTCTCGACGCGCCTGCTCTTGCTGATCCCATGGCTGCGCCGCGACAGATTCCGGCCAGCATTACCGTGCTTCATGATGTCGGGCCGGTGCCCGCCGGCGAGCTTGGCGCTCAGTCCATGGACAACGAAACTCACAGCGGCATCCCAGGTGCGTTTGGTTCGCAGCCCGGGCCGCGCGTCGTTCATGCCGAGTCGAAATCGCCGCTGCGGGTTCCGTCTGCGCTGGCCGCGGGTTTGTTGATACGTAAAGTAATTCCGCAGTATCCGGAGCTGGCCAAGGTTACGCGCACGGAGGGAGCGGTCGTCTTGTCGGCCACCATCGCCAGGGACGGTACGATTGCCAACCTGCGCGTGGTGAGCGGGCCGGCATTGTTGCAGCAGGCAGCGCTCGATGCGGTGAGCCAGTGGCGCTATCGACCTTATCTGCTGAATGGCGAGCCGGTGGCGGTGGAGACCACGGTGAACGTGGTATTTTCCCTCGAGCATTGAGGGACTGGCGTGCCTGTTGGCTGATCGGCGACAATCTTTGTGCGATGGGAAACTTGAATCGACGTGACTTTCTGAAAACTGCCTCTGCCGCCTCGCTTGCCACAAGCGCATCGAACGCGCTGGCAGCCGGACAAAAACAACGAGTGTTTATCGGCTCGGGAACGCCGGATGGAATTCTGGCTTACGATTGGGACGGAACCAAGGGCGAACTTCGAGCGGCAGGGGTAGCGGCAAAGATTTCAACTGTGGATTGGGTCACTCCTTCACCGCGCCGGGACTTCCTCTACGCTGCTGCGGAAGTGGACACATTCAACGGCAAGCCGACCGGGGAAGTGGCCAGTTTCCGCATTGCCAACGGGGAGTTGCAGCCCATGTCTGCCGAGAACTCGGCCAGCCCGGGCACCTGTCATGTGGCGCTCGATCAGACCGGGCGGGTGCTGCTGTCGGCCGACTACGGCGGCGGCAGCGCGGCCAGCTTTCTTGTCGAAGGCGGCAAGTTGAGCACGCTGGTGTGGACCGAGCACTACACAGTTCACGGGCCCAACAAGGATCGGCAGCAGAGCGCGCATGCGCACTTTGCTTCCTACTCGCCGGATAACCGGTTTGCGTATATCAACGACCTGGGTGGAGACTGCATCCATATCTATAGTCTCAACACGGCCACGGCCATGCTGAGGCCCGCGGGCACCTACCACGCCAAGCCGGGAGCCGGTTGCCGCACACTGCATTTTCATCCCAACGGGCACACCGCCTATTGCGTGAACGAGCTGAGTTCGACAGTGGACGTGCTCCATTGGGACAAGTCCAACGGAAATCTGACCCGGGTTACGAGCATCGAACTGCTGCCGGAGGGGTATCACGGACCGACGACGGCCTGCGACACGGTGATCACGATAGACGGTCGGTTTGTTTATTTCGCCAATCGCGAGAATGATTTTCTTTATAGTTTCCGCGCGGATGTGAAGACAGGCACCCTGACAGCAATGAAACGGTCCAACTGTGGAGGAAAGACTCCGCGGAATTTTGTGCTCGATCCCACCGAACGGTGGATGCTGGTTGCGAATCAGGATTCGAATCTGATCAGCGTGTTTGCGCGCAATCCGGAGACGGGTGTTCTCGCCGAGCAGGGCAAAAGCTTTGCCGCCGCGACGCCGATGTGCATTTTGTTTTTGTAGGGGCGGCTGTAAGCGCGGTCTAGGCGCCCACCAGGGCTGCGCCGGACAGCGATCCGCCAGAGAGCGATGCGCCCAGCAGGCTGCGCTCTTCCGTTTCGGCGCCGGCGGTTTCTACCGGGACGTGAGCCAGTTCCCAGGCAGAACGGTCTTTGAGCAGGCGCGACACCAGAGCCGTGTGCATAGCGTGTCCGGCGCGCTCGGCGACGACGTGGCCTTCGATGCGGCGGCCGGCCAAAGCAAGATCGCCGATCAGATCAAGGACTTTGTGACGGACGTATTCATCGCTGAAGCGCAATGGCCCGTTCTCCGGTCCGCGCGTGCCCAGGATGATGGCATTGTCCGCATTGGCGCCGCGGATCAGGCCCATGTCGCGCAAACGCTGCTCATCGGCTTTGTAACCGAAAGTTCGCGCCGCGGCGATCAGCTCGCCGTAGGTCTCCGAGGCCAGGTCGACGCTGGCTTTCTGCTTGCCGATTGGGGCGGGAAAGTCGATGCTGTATTGAATGCTGTAGCCGGACCCGGGATAAACCCCGATGAACTTGTTCCCCTCGCAAACTTCCACGGGGCGCAGTACGCGGATGGTCTCGCGGCGGCGGCGCTGGGTACGGATGCCGGCCTGCAAAAACGCCTGCACGTAGGGCAAAGCGCTTCCGTCCAGGATGGGAAGCTCAAGATTGTCGAGCTCAATGATGACGTTGTCCACGCCCATGCCCACCAGAGCGGAGAGCAGGTGCTCGGTGGTGGAGATGAGCACGCCCTGACGCATCAGGCTGGTCGCGTAACTGACCTTGGCGACGTTGCGGCCATTGGCCGGGATCTCGAAATTGTCGAGATCGGTGCGGCGGAAGACGATGCCCGAGCCTGCCGGCGCGGGCAACAGCCGCATGGTTACCTCAGCGCCGGAATGGAGGCCGACCCCCTCAAAAGCAATGGGCTCTGCAATCGTTTGTTCCAGATGGGCCAGACTCGCCAATCATCCCTCTCAATATGTGCTGAACGCATGCACAGATAGCGCTCAAAGAACGCACTTGTAACATTAGACGCGATCTGCGGCCGCGGATATGTGGCTAATTTACCACACTATGCACCACGCGGATCAATGTCAGCAACGGTTTCACGATCAGATTCCGGGTAGCTCTTCCCCGGGAAATTGACCTTAACTATCGTAGAATCAAGGGAACCTTGGCAGGTTTTCCGCCCCCCCCCTGCCCAGACGAAGTCGGGAGGTCCTGCGATGCCGTCCGTTTCCGAGCTGTCTGTTCCCATGCGCGCCCTGCTGGCCGGGGCGCAAAGCAAGCAGCCCGAGTGGCTGCGATTGCTGCGGCGGCTGGTGCAGGCTGAATCTCCGTCGGACGACATGGAGGCGGTGAACCGCTGCGTGGCGCTGGCGGCGGCGCACGCCCGGGCGCTCGGCGGGCGGGTAAAGCTCCATCGTCAGCGGGCGTTTGGGGATGTGCTGGAAGCTCGGTTTGGGCCGCGCGCCAAGCCCGGCGGCCTGAAGCCGGTCCTCCTGCTCGGGCATCTGGATACAGTTTGGCCGCTGGGAACGCTGAAGACGATGCCGTTTCGCGCTGGCCAAGGGCGCCTCTGGGGTCCGGGAACCCTGGACATGAAGGCTGGGGTGGCGATGGCGTTTACGGCCATCGAACTGCTGGCCGAGATTGGGCTGCTCAAGCGGGAGATTCGAATTCTGCTCAACAGCGACGAAGAGATTGGGAGTCCGGTGTCGCGCCCGATTACCGAGCGGCTGGCTGAGGAGTGCGGGGCGGTCTATGTGCTGGAGCCGGCCCAGGGACTGGCGTACAAGACGGCGCGCAAGGGCACGGGCAACTGGCGGATTGAGGTGCAGGGGGTTGCGGCGCATGCCGGGGTGGACTTCAGCAAAGGGGCGAGCGCCATTCTGGAACTGGGACGGGCAATTGAGAAAGTGAGCAGTTGGACCGATCGGAAGCGCGGGCTGACGGTAAACGTGGGGGTGGTGGGCGGAGGCTCGAAAAGCAATGTGATTCCGGCCGAGGCCTGGGCAGAAGTCGATGTGCGGATTGCGCGCCCAGCGGACGGGGCGCGGATGGAGCGCAAATTCGCCGCGCTGAAGGCGACCGACAAGCGCTGCTCGCTGACCGTGACCGGAGGCATCAACCGGCCTCCGATGCAGCGGACGCGGGCAACGGTCGCACTTTATCGCCAGGCAAGGGCGCTGGCTGCGGAACTGGGATTTGAGCTGGACGAAGCGGCCACCGGCGGGGCTTCGGACGGGAACTTTACTTCAGCGCTCGGCATCCCCACGCTCGACGGAATGGGCGCAGTCGGTGAAGGAGCGCATGCCCGGCAGGAGTCCGTTGTGCTCGAGCATGTGGCGCCGCGAATAGCGTTGCTGGCTGGGCTGCTGGCCGAGTGAGCGGCCTTCCTTTAGGGTTCAGACAGATTTGCAGAAGAACCAGGCTGCGGTAGCGAAGCCAATGATGGCGACCGCCCAGCGCATGGCGCGCCGGTTGACCTTGCGGCTGTAATGGGCGCCCAGGTAGCCGCCGATTGCGGCCAGAAAGGCCATGATCAGGCAGAAGCGCCACTCCACACGGCCGGCAACGATGAAAGTGATCGATGGAATGCCGATCGAGACCGCGGCGGTGAGCACCTTCAGTGCGTTCATCTCGTGGACGTCGTGGATCCCGCAGAAACCGAACAGGGCCATCGCCAGAAAGCCTCCGCCGGCGCCGAAGTAGCCCACATAAACGCTCACCACCACCATGCCGGCAATCAGCACGGTGTTGTAGCACTTCCCCCCGGAGAGCGATGCCAGCCAGCGGCCCAGAGGAAAGCTGAGCACGAACATGATTGCGGCAAACAGCAGCAGCCAGGGAAGCATCTCGCGGAAACGCTTGTTCCCGGTATAGAGCAGAAGCATGCCGCCCAGTTCGCCGCCGGCGCCCGAGGCGATGGCCAGCGGCAGCAGCTTCCAGCCGTGCGCGCGCAGCTGCTGGCGGAAAGCCACGAGCGCGGTAAGCTGGCCAGGCCACAGAGCCACCGTATTGGTAGCCTGCGCGGACACAGCGCCCACGCCTACTATGGAGGAACTGGCCAGCAGCGCGGGCAGCGACAAAAATGACCCTCCACCGGCAATGGTGTTCAGGACCCCGGCAAAGAAAGAAGCGACGGGGAGCCAGCAGAGGCGCAGCAAATGAAGAGGCAGGGGCACTGCTAAGGACTCTACGGCATTGCCCATAAAGAGATATAAGGTTAGGCATAAACAGAGATACGCTTGGCCGCGGCCCGTTCTTGATGATCGCAGGCCGGACCGCCTGATACACTCCCGTCAAGAACTTATGGAGCGTCAATCGAGAATGAAATCCACTATTTTTGCTTTGCTGCTGGCGGCTGGAGCCGTCGCGGCAACCGCCCAGACCCCGGCCCCGGCCCCGGCCCCGGCAACTGCCGTACACCACACTGCAGCCGCTTCCACTGCCCCCAAGCTGCCTCCCGGTGTGCGGACGGTGCCAGGGATCCTTAGGACCGCGTTTTCACTTCGCTATCAGGACATCAAGATCGGGACCGGCCCCGTGGCCGAACCGAACAAGTTGTACAAGGTGCAGTACACCGGCTACCTGGGCAGCAATGGACGTCCCGATGACGGCCGCAAGTTCGACTCCTCCTATGACCACCCGGGGCCGCCGGTCCGCGGTGCTGATGGAAAACCGGAGATGGGCGCAGATGGCAAACCGAAGATGGGCGACCCGCAGCCCATGTCGTTTCCCCAGGGTATGGGCCGGCTGATTCCCGGCTTCGACCAAGGGTTTGCCGGGATGAGGATTGGCGGCAAGCGGCGCATTTACATTCCCTGGCAGCTGGCCTACGGCGCCAGGGGACGCCCCGGGCCGGACGAAGCCCATCCCGGGATTCCACCCAAGGCCGATCTGATTTTTGACGTGGAACTGGTAGACGCGACCGACCTGCCCATGCCGCCGAGTCGCCCAGGAATGGGTGTGCGGCCAATGCCGGGTGGAATGCCGCATCCGGGCGCGCCCGGCACTCCCGGTGCTCCGCCAGCTCCAGGTACTACCCCTGCGCCGGGTTCTGCTCCGGCTCCGGGCGCTGCGCCAGCTCCCACGACAACGGTTCCCGTGCCGGTGACGCCTCCGCCGGCTACGCCGGCTACACCACCAACGCCTCCCACATCGACCACGCCGCAAACGCACTGAGCGGCTAGAACGAACGAGTCGATCGGTTCGCCCTTCACGCCACGCCGGAACCGCCCATCGCCACGGGCAGTTCGGGCGTGGCTTTGAGCAGCTGGCGGGTATATGCCTCGCGGGGAGCGGCGCAGAGCGCTTCGGCATCGCCGCTTTCCACCAGCCGTCCGCGCTCCAGCACCGCGATGCGCGTGCTCAGATACCGCACCAGCGGCATGGAGTGGGAAATGAACAGGTAGGTCAGTCCGAGCTGGCGCTGCAGGGTTTGCAGCAGGTTGATGATCTGCGCGCCCACGCTGACATCGAGTGCCGAGACCGGCTCGTCGAGGATCAGCAGCCTGGGTCGCAACGCCAGTGCGCGCGCAATGTTGATGCGCTGCCGTTGGCCGCCACTGAACTCATGCGGATGCCGGTCGAGCGCCGATTCGTCGAGGCCGACTTCGCGCAGCAGTTCGATTGCCTTCTGCCTGAGCGCCGACGATCCGGTTTCGATGCCGGCCTCGCGGCTGTGAATGACCAGCGGCTCGGTGACAATCTCCAACACCTTCATGCGCGGATTCAGAGCCGCATAGGGGTCCTGAAACACGGGCTGCATCTGGCGGCGCAGCTGCCGCAACTCGGTGGCGGAAGCGCTCGCAACGTCGGTGCCGTTGGCGCGGATGCTTCCTTCTGTGGGCGTGACCAGTCCAAGAATCATGCGCGCCAGCGTGGTTTTGCCTGAGCCCGACTCGCCCACCAGGCCGAGGGTTTCGCCAGGTTCGATGGCCAAGGAAACCTTGTCGACCACGGTCTGCCACTCGGTCCGCAGACCGGCGCGGCGCGGATAGCTCTTCGAGACCGCGTCGACTTCAACCAGCGCCATAGGTTGATAGTAAACGGAGGAAGGCGTGGCCGGGGTGGTGAAGATGACCGCAATGGGCACCCCCGTTGGCTTGAAACTTGCGGCTCATCGTCCGCCGGTATCCTGCGGGCAACGCAGATCGAATTGCGAGCAATGACGCGCACTATCGCTAACAGGAGCCGATTTCAGCCCCGCGGGTCAACCCGCGGCTGATGGATCTTGGCACAGTAGTGCCCGCGAGTGCACTGGCCCGGATCAGCGCGGCAGACAAGCTGGTCCTCCATTTTGCGGGCCGCGCGGGAGGCAACCTGTCAGGGACGTGGAGGCCCGTACCATAAGCAGGCCCCCAACCTGGAGGTAGTACAGGCGGAATCGACTTTCAGTACCGTTTACGGCTTCACTGGCATGGACGTTGCTGTTCGTCGCACGCCCTTCCGGGACAGTTGCCGGACTCCTCCCGGCCCAGGGAATTCCCGGCCCGAGGAACCAGTTCGACGGATCATTCCGGATGAATCAGTCTAGCGTGGGGTGCTGATTGAGGAAGCCGGCTGCCTGCTGATAGGCCCATCCGAACGCGGCCAGCTTGGCATCCTGATAGTGGCCTGCGAGGAAGGTAAGCGAGACGGGCGTGCCTGGACCGCCAACGTCGTCGTAGTCGCCGCCGCCGCCGCCCACAGCGGGCACCCTGGGCGCGTCGGCGCCGCGCAGGCCGTTGGGAACGATCAAGGCCGGATGGCCGGTGAGGTTGGTGGCCACCAGTTGCGCACCGGCGCTGGGGGCGACGATGATGTCCACCTTCTCAAAGAGTGCGGAAACCTGCTGGATGGCGAGCGAGCGGGCGCGGTTGGCCTGGATGTATTCGACGGCCGGGTAAAAGCGCGCGACGCGCAAGGCGTTGGGCCAGTCTTGAACTCCCTGCTCGGTGAGCAGTTTGTCGCGGCCGCTCAGAGTCAGGTCGTCAAAGGCGGCGGCAGCTTCGGCAGTGAGCAGGGCGGTCATGGCGCCGTAGGGCAGCTTGGGCAACTCGATGGGAATGAGATCGACACCGAGCGCACGCAGTTTTTCAAGAGCATCGAGCTGGAATCGGCGGTCGTAATCGCTGCGCACGCGCCTTTGTCGACTTTCTTCATTGCGCTGTTCGCGCTTCTTCTTTTCTTCCTCAGTTTCATTCGGCTTTGGCTCATCAAGTTTGAGCGGCTTCGGCGCATCGAATTCGCTTTTCAAGTAGGCGATGCGGAGCCTCTTCCAATCGAAGGCCGGGTTCCAGGCAAAGCTCGCCGGACTGACGGAAGCATCCCTCCCGTCGGGCCCGTAAATGGCTTCCAGGACCAGGGCGCAATCCTGCGCGGAGCGGGTAATGGGGCCCAGCTTATCCATGGTCCAACTGAGGGCCATGGCGCCGGTGCGCGGGACGAATCCGAAGGTCGGGCGCAGGCCAGTGGCTCCGCAGCGCGTGGAGGGCGAGGAGATCGACCCGAGCGTCTCTGAGCCAATGGCGAAGCCCACGCAGCCCGCGGCCACCGCACTGGCCGAGCCGGCAGAGCTGCCGCTGGAGCCTTGCTTCGGGTTCCAGGGATTGCGCGTTCGCCCGCCGAACCACTTGTCACCCATGGCCAAGGCGCCCAGCGCGAGTTTTGCCACCAGCACCGCGCCGGCTTCATCCAGGCGCTCGACAACCGTCGCGTCTTCGTCGAACGACTGGTGCTCGAAGCCGCCGGCGCCCCAGGTGGTTGGATAGCCTTTGACGGCCAGCAGGTCTTTGGCGCCCCACGGAATGCCGTGCAGCGGTCCGCGGTATTTGCCGGCGGCGATCTCTTCATCAGCTTTTTTGGCTTGGGCCAGAGCCCGCTCTTCGGTGAAGGTGATGACGAAGTGCAGTTGAGCGTCGTAGCGTTTGAGCCGCGCCAGGTACATCTGAGTAAGGGCAAGCGAGGTAATTTTCCTCGCCTGCAGCAGGCCGCCGATTTCGGCGATTGTGGCGAAGGCCAGATCTTCCATGTTGGCCGGCGCTGCTGCGCTCGATGAATGGTCGCGCACGGCTGGGCGAACGGTCGGCTCTCCGCAGTCGGAGCCTGAGCTCGCCGCGGGCAGCGGATGAAACACGAAAGCCGGTGCCACGGAGTTGGCGAGCTTGAGTGCGCGGATCGGATCGTAAGAGGCGCGCTCGTCGTTCAGGCCATCGAGCATCATCTTCTTTTGCCCGGCAGTGAACGGGCCCACGCCGGCCAGCAGGGATGCCTGGTCGATCATCTCGTCTGTAATCTCGGGCTCATCCTTATGACCGGTCGCGATTTCCTGCGCCTGCGCGGCCAGCGTGTACAGGACGCCCGGCAGCAGAGCTGAGCTGATGCCTGCGCGGCTGCAGGCGGTGAGAAATCGGCGGCGATCGAGTGTCATGGCGGGCGCTCCCGGGAGTGGACGTGCTTTTCAAGAACGATAACAAACTGGGCCCGTAGGAATCCTGAAGTGCTCGACCGGCCCACCCAGTGCGCAAAAGACAAAAGCGCACCGAGGAGAAACCACTCGGATCATGGGCTGGCCTGCTTGGCGTTGCTTTCGCATGGGAAACGGGACCGAGAATCCCGCCCTGCTGCGTCCCATGGCAATCAACGCCATCGAGAAAGAGGGCTCCAAAGGGTGGTTGCGCGGAAAGTTCAAACGCGCCAGCTGAAACGAGAAATACTCTCGGCTCCTGAGGCTGTTTTGAAATCCGATTCCCCTGGAATCGGCCGGAATTTTCTCCTCATGCCACCAAGGCATCGTCGCGGCATGGACGAAAATCAGACGCGAGGTGTTCTCCCGGCCCGGCAACCACCGGGAAGAACCTAAAACGCTCGCCCATCGGACCAATCTCCCACGGATCGCAAGAGTGACCCGGTCTGCCGGCGAGTTTCCCAAGAGGCCTGAGAGCTGGAGAGATTTTCAAATGCAATTGCCCTGTTGGACGCCGCCATCCTCCGCGGAAGCCACTGGTTACGGGACCTTGATGGAAGATTCAGGCTCGTCGAAAGGTCTGGAACTGGAATTGTGACCGGCGTTCGACCCGGTCCGCCACTGGCGCCCTGGTGCGGCCCACACTCTGCCTTCCCTGACCTGCCAATACGCCTGTCAGGGGCGAGAGTCGCATTTACCTCCAGGCGTCCAATCCGAAGAGCGAGTATGGATTCAACTTGCGCTAAAATGAGTAGGTTGCATCTGATTTCTTCTGCCAGGAGGGTACGCGGTAAGTCCTTCTTCCTGCATGTTAGGTGCCGGATCGTTCAAACCGGCGATCGCGCTGTGGCCCGATCAGATCATCATCAAACCATCCAGGAACGGCGAAATCGTCGCTCCCCCCAAGAACCGCGTAATTCGTGTGTTTTTTGGTTACCCGCACACCGTCTGAGGATCGAGGTAAACCCGGTGATAGGACGATTTAACGCGGTCGCAACCCGCTTGTGTTAGCCTTTACACGGTCGCATCCAATGTCGTATCCATTCTTGCTGAAGGGCAATCCTTCCGATTCCCGAAGTTCGATCTCCGTTACCGCGCATTCGTACCTGGCGAAGATCTTCATCTCCCCTTTCCATCGTAGGAATACAAACACGAAGAGAATCCCTCATGCGCGATAGTCTGCGGTTTATTACCTGCGGTAGTGTTGATGATGGCAAGTCCACACTGCTGGGCCGTCTACTCTGGGAGACCAAGCAGGTCTTCGACGATCAGCTCTCTGCCGTGGAGCGCGATTCCGGGCGCTATGGAACGCAGGGCGACAAGATGGACCTGGCTCTTCTGCTTGACGGTCTCCAGGCAGAGCGCGAGCAGGGGATCACCATTGACGTGGCCTACCGCTTCTTTCAAACGCCCCGCCGCCGCTTCATCGTCGCCGATACGCCCGGCCACGAGCAATACACCCGCAATATGGCCACCGGCGCTTCTACATCTGACGCCGCGGTACTCGTTGTGGACGCCAGCAAGGGATTGCAGGTCCAGACCCATCGCCACGCGCGCATCGTCGCTTTGCTCGGCATCCGCCATCTGGCGATGGCTGTCAACAAAATGGACCTGGCTGGCTGGGACCCGGGAGTCTACACCCGTATCGTTGCTGAGATCGAGCCCACGCTCAAGGAACTTGGCATCAGGTCGTTCCAGGCCTTTCCCGTCTCCGCACTCAACGGGGACAACGTAACTCAGTCGAGCGCCAACGCGCCCTGGTACAAGGGCCCGACGCTCCTCGCCTATCTCGAGGAGGTCGATGTGGACCGCGGTGAGACGGCGATCGGATTCCGCATGCCTGTGCAATGGGTCAACCGCCCCGATCGCACCTTCCGCGGTTATTGTGGCCGCATCGCCAGCGGCGAAGTCAAACGCGGCGATCGCGTCCGCATCGTCCCCGGCGGGATGGAAACACGAATTCGCTCCATCGTGGTTTGGAAGGGCGAACAGGATGCCGCTGCGGCAGGCTCCTCGGTCACCCTCTGCCTGGAAGACGAAGTTGACGTCAGCCGCGGTTGCGTCATCTGTTCGGCAACCGAGCCGATCGAACGAACTGACCAGTTCGAAGCCAAGCTCCTGGCACTCTCTGATCACACCCTCGTCAGTGGCCGGTCCTATCTCTTCCGGTTGCACACCTTCCAGGCCGTCGCTGCCATCACCGCCATCAAATATCAGTTGGACGTGAAGACCGGGAGCCATCTCGCTTCCCGGGGACTGAACATGAATGATATCGGTGTGGTCAATCTCTCGCTGGACCGCCCCGCCCCGTTTGAAAGCTACGACCACTGCCGCCCCCTTGGCGCCTTCATCCTCGTCGACCGCTTCACCAATCAAACTGTCGGCGCGGGCATGATCGACTTTGCGTTGCGCCGTGCCGCAAACATCCACTGGCAGTCGGTCGATGTCAATCGAGATGCACGCGCCCGCCAGAAACTGCACGAGCCGATCTGCCTCTGGTTCACCGGTCTTTCTGGCTCCGGCAAGTCCACGATCGCCAACCTGCTGGAGAGACGACTGTTCGCCTTAGGAAAGCACACATATCTTCTCGACGGCGACAATGTGCGCCACGGACTGAACCGCGATCTCGGCTTCACGGAAGCGGATCGCGTCGAGAACATCCGTCGCGTTACCGAGGTGGCCCGCCTGTTTGTGGACGCCGGACTCATCGTATTGGTCTCCTTCATCAGCCCGTTTCGCGCCGAACGGGAACTGGCGCGCTCCCGCTTTGGCGAGTGCGAGTTCAGGGAGATTTTTGTTGATACCCCACTTGAGGAGTGCGAGCGCCGCGACCCCAAGGGTCTTTATGCCAAAGCGCGTCGCGGCGAACTCGCGAATTTCACTGGCATCGACAGCGAGTACGAGCCTCCCTTGTCGCCGGATCTTCACCTGCATACACCGTCGCTCACTCCTCAGGAATGCGTCGATCGGATTCTCGCTTTGCTCCAGATTTGATTGCTATGATCTCGACTGCCGCTGCGGCTTAGGTTCTATGGAAAATACTGAAATGCTTGAAGATACATGGGAACCGGCGGAGTTGCTTCCCCAGGTCCTTCAAATCGCCCTCCGCGCTGGCCAGGCGATCATGGATGTGTACGCGGATCTCGATCACGTCGTTGAATATAAGAACGATGACTCACCGCTGACCAAGGCGGACCTCGCATCGCATCGCATCATTTCCGACTCCCTGGCTGCGATCTGCTCCAAGGTTCCGGTGCTCTCAGAGGAGTCTACGGAGATTCCGTTTGAAGTGCGCCGTAACTGGCATTCCTTCTGGCTCGTCGATCCTCTCGACGGCACCAAGGAGTTCCTGAATCGCAATGGCGAATTCACCGTCAATATAGCCCTCATGCGTGGAGGATCCCCGGCCCTCGGTGTGGTTTACGTGCCGGCGACCGACATTGCCTACTTTGCTGTCGAAGGTGCCGGCGCACGTAAGTCAGAGCGAGGAATTGTGAAGCCCATCCACACCCTCAAAAAGCACAATCCCGCGCCGAAGGTCGTCATCAGCCGCTGGCACGGCAACGGTATGGACCGGATGCATGCCGATCTTGAAAAGATCGGCGTCGATCCCAGCCTCTGCGAGTTTGTCCCCATGGGCAGCTCGCTCAAGTTCTGCCTGATCGCCGAAGGCAGTGCCGACCTCTATCTCCGCAATTGGCCGACCATGGAATGGGATACGGCGGCCGCGCAATATGTACTGGAGATGGCAGGTGGGTCTGTGTCCGACCTGGAAGGAAATCGACTGAAATATAATAAACCGGTGCTGCGAAACCCGAGCTTTCTTGCTTCGGCAGCACGGTTGATTTCTCCGCCGGTTTGAGGGCGAAACAAAATGACTCCTCTAACCATGGCAATTCTGACCATGGCAATTTAGATGGCCGGCCAGTCGCTGCGGGCGCGATGGAAACTACATTCCCTCCACCACACGGACAAGGCAGAAGGCGGAAGATTGCCTGAGTCACTCTTGAAATATGCTGGAGATTGCGTCATTTTCATTTGCGGAGAAAATCGGGAGAGCGGCCAAACGATGAACGAGTATCTCAAAACACTCGAAGCAGAATCGATCGAAATCATCCGGGAAGCGGTTGCGCTTGCTGAGAAGCCAGTGATGATGTACTCCATTGGGAAAGACTCTTCGGTGATGTTGCACCTTGCGCGTAAGGCCTTCTGGCCCGCGCCGCTGCCCTTTCCGCTCCTCCACATCGACACGACCTGGAAGTTCCGCGAGATGATCGCCTTCCGCAATCGCGTGGCCGCCCAGATGGATATAAAGCTCATCGTTTACACCAACAGCCAGGGTGTTACCGACCGGATCACCCCGTTCACCTGCGACTCGGACCGTTACACCGGCATCATGAAAACCGAGGCTTTGAAGCAGGCCCTCGACCGGGATGGATTCGACGTCATTATGGGGGGCGCGCGCCGCGACGAGGAGAAGTCGCGCGCCAAGGAGCGCGTCTTTTCCTTCCGCTCCGCCGGTCATCGCTGGGACCCCAAGCTTCAACGCCCCGAACTTTGGAACCTATACAACGCCCGCATTCATCCCGGCGAGTCGATCCGCGTTTTCCCGCTCTCCAACTGGACCGAGTCCGACATCTGGCAGTACACCGCCGAGGAGAAAATTGAGATTGTCAATCTCTACTTCGCGGCGCCCCGCCCTGTGGTGCGCCGCAATGGGCAGTGGATCATGGTCGACGACGACCGCTTTCCTCTGGGCCCCGGAGAAACGCCCGAGATACGTAGTGTCCGTTTCCGCACCCTCGGGTGTTATCCGCTCACCGCCGCCATCGAAAGCGAAGCCACAACGATCGCTGAGATCATTGAGGAAACTCTGACCGCCACCACCTCCGAGCGGCAGGGCCGCCTTATCGATCACGACCAGAACGCATCAATGGAAAAGAAAAAGCAGGAAGGCTATTTCTAAGCTGGGCATCGTTCGACCTGCCCGGCACCTCCGCAATTGGCTTGGGAACTCCCAGGCCCTGAGCAAATGCATGCGCGTCGTGGGACTGCGGCCTGCCTAAGATCGGGACCTGTTTGCACGAAAAATCTCGTCGATTGTGCATCATACCCATCGACATGATGGAGAGAACGGCTACTTGGACTCTTTTGACAATTTGGGGTGAGCCAGCGGGCCGCTTCCATTGCGAAACCTTTCCCAACCGCAGATTTCGCACAGTGCACGCGTGTTATCCTCAGGTCGTGAAAAATCCCTGCACTTAGCAACGCATGACCGTTCGGCGCGGATCCGTCGACGATAAGCTGCCTCTAAATCGATCAGCTGGGCGAAAATTACACCTTCTTAACGAAGACGAATCGGGACCCTACCGGATGGAGATTCTCGCAGGTTTTTTAATCGCGATGGTAATCGCCCTGACAGGCGTCGGCGCCGGAACGATCACCGCGCCGGTGCTGATCTTATTTCTCGGGGTGCCACCGAGTGCTGCTGTCGGTACCGCGCTCACCTATTCCGCTGCGGTGAAGCTCATTGTGAGCACTGCCCAGATCCTTCGCAGCAACGTCAACTACAGGCTGCTCGGATACATGCTGGCTGGCGGAGTTCCCGGGGTCGTTACGGGAGCCCTGCTGTTTCGAAGCGCCGCGAAGCATGGACAATGGACCATACTCTACTGGGCGCTCGGAGGGATCATTGTCTCTTCGTCCCTTTGGCATCTTTATCGTCACTTCTGGCCTGCTCCAACGGGCCGCTCTCTCAAAGAAAGGCCCGGGTGGATTGCTGGACTGATGCTGCCGATCGGTGCCGAAGTGGGGTTCTCCTCATCTGGCGCAGGAGCCTTGGGCACCCTTGTGTTGCTCTCGCTAACGTCGTTGCCCGCGGCTCAGGTTGTAGGCACTGATGTAGTATTTGGCCTTATCATAGCCATGATCGGGGGTGGGATCCATATAGCTGGCGGCTCCTACGATGGGGCGGTGCTGATGAGACTGATCCTCGGGGGGATTGGCGGTGCGTTTCTAGGCAGCTGGATCGCTCCGAAGGTTAAAAACCGGCCCCTTCGTTTTGCACTGGCATTATGGTTGCTGTTCATCGGCATTCAGATCTGCTTCAAGGCTGCGCACCCATAGCCCATCCTCCGGACTCTCCCCGTTTCGCTCCCCCCTCTCGCTCCCCAGTTGCCGAGATTGTCCTCAGACAAAGACATTCCCGCCCTCTGGCCCTTGCCCACTCCAGCGAGAACCACAGGCTAGAGTTGATAGGGAAGAATACTGAAGACGGCGTGAATTCCATGTGGCTCCAGGTTAATCTCGCGCAGCACGGTCTTCAGCTCGACGTCAACGAGGGCAATACGCGTTGGCAGGTAGAACTGCTTCAATCCGTGTTTAAGCCAACTGAGGTTATCCTGGAACTTCGTCGCTCGTAGGCGAGTGAATCCCAGCCAGAACTGGTGCTCGCCAACGGGGAGAATGCCCCGCATCCAACCAAGCGAGACATTCTGCTGATTGATCTCGTTCACGTTGTGAGTTTGTTCAAGCGTCATCGTCTTTTCGTCCAGCACGTGAACATAGCCATTCACCGTGGTAAAGTACAGTTTGCCGTTCCACCTCACTCCATCGTGTGGATACCCATTGAATTCAACGCGCCGCTCCGGCTGCGTCAGGCAGTATACATCCTTCTGCTGCAGACGGGTGACCCATACGTCATCGTCCCTCTCGATGACGAAATTCGGATGGGATCGGTGAGGCTTGGTTGTGGCAATCTTCCGGTAATCGATTTGGTTTGAAAATCTTTCCCAAATGTTTTCGCCTATAGACGACCACTCGCGCACCATCTTCCCTTCTGGCGTGATCTCGCCCAGCATGTCAAGTCCGGTGGAAACCACGAATAGATTGCCTGTCCGCGCGGGGCACATATAATGGACATCGTTGAACCAGGGCAGGGAAAGGTAGCCCACCCGCTCGAACGAGGGAAGGCGGTAGATCATGATTTCTGTATTCGTAGTGATGTAGAGCCGATCGTTGCCGATCGCAGCAGACTTAAAGTTGACCGAGGTTTCGTCAGACGGACAGGCTTCCGGTGGCGACACATATTCCACCGCCTTCGTAATGTCGCCCGATTCCTCCATGCGTAAAATCACCGCTAGATCGTAAGCGTTCCAGTCGTCCGATTTTCGCGGCCTTTGCCGCCCGCCAGTCAGATAAAGGATCGTACTGCCAGTTCCGTTAATCACTAACTCTCCCTACGAAATGACGCTGGTATTCGATTGCCGCCGTTCCCACTTGCAAAAAGGATTGTAAACCACATTCGCCTCCATATCGTCGACGCCCAGTTGCACCATCTCCGCAATGCGGTCCAGCGAATCGCCAGGGTACGCATCTTGGGATCAAAAAAGTGTCCACCGTATACGTGAGCCTGCGACCTCACGGCGGGGCTTCTTGGGATTCAGCGGCCCCGTGCCCCTCCGCGCGGGAACACGAGCCAGCACCTCACCGGCCATCGCGCCCACGCCCTGCGGCTTTGAGTGATCGGTCACAGGTACGCAGGCGCGCTTCTGCCTGCGCAAGACCTACGCTTTCGCATTCTATGCCCGGAGGACTGCGCTGATCTTAATACGGTATTTCTCCCTCCGTACCAGGTTGTACTCATTCCGCCTGACGCAGAACTCGCCCCTCAGGCCAGCCATACGGCAAGGACAAAAGAGACCAAGTTGGGTGCGGGGTACGGCGCATTCATGCGCCCAAGATGCACAGCTGCCCGCGAAACAATCATGAAAATTCCGTGAAAAAGCTGCACGCGGCAATGACTGTCCGGAATGAATTTCTGGCATTTCCCGGCGGACGATGAGGCCGGGCTGCCTGATCCCATGACTCCGGAGTGAGTTCCCAGAGAGAACCATATCCACGGGAAAAGGACCCGCCATGACACAGGTACGCCGCGTGTTCTCCGAGCTGGTGCAACTTTTCTCGGAAAAAAGATCCTTGAGAGCGCGCCTGAGGCGCATATCGATGAAATGGCTTTTGAATCCTATTCTGGACACAAGCATCCAGAATAGGGACAGTCAAAGCGAGCAGGAGGGAATGTGGCACGCCCGAAAGAGTTCGATCGAGACGAGGCGGTGAACTCCGCCCTGGCCGTGTTCCGGAAGCGTGGCTTCAGCGCAACCTCCACCGACGAATTGCGCTTGGCAATGGGGATCGGCCGGCAAAGTCTGTACGACACCTTCAAGGGGAAGAAAGAGCTCTACCTGGAAGCGTTGCGCAGATACAACTCCAACCGCGTCCACGGCTATCTCGAGCTTTTCCGAACAGCTAAGTCTCCGTTGCAGGCGATTGAAGACATGCTCGTGTCGATTGCCCTGGAGGATCCGACGGAACGCCGGCTTGCCTGTCTCGGCGTATCGTCGATATGCGAGTTCGGAACGACCGATGCATCTGTGTCCTCGATCAATAGCGGATCTGGCTCGGCGCTCCAGTCGGTCCTCGAGAAGCTTGTGACTGAAGCGATGGCAAAGAAACTGGTTCGACCTTCACTCAACCCGGAAGACACGGCTCGTTACCTCCAATCGACGCTCGCCGGAATGAGGGTGACAGCGAGAGCAGGCGCTTCGCCGGAAGCATTGAAGTCGATTGCAGCCATAGCGATTGACGGCCTCAAACCGCACTAATCCCCGGCAGGGTGCAAGGAACGGTCCGTCATCCGGCACGCGTAATTCTGGACACTTTTGTCCATAAACACAACGAGGAGGCAGCGTATGGAATCTGCAGTGTCGGATATCGAAAGGTTGATCGCGATCAATGAGATTCGGGAGCTGATGGCCCGCTATGTCCGCTTCGCCGATGACAAAAAGTTTATTGATCTGGCTTCCTTGTTCACGCCCGAGGGGACGTTCACTCCACATAAGGTGAATGGGGATGCTTGGATCCGTATGGAGGGCCGCGAAAACATTGCCAAGATCATTACCCAAGGCGTAGGACAAGCGGTTGCGATCCATCATCTGTTTTCCTACGAAACCAAAGTCCTGACGCCGACAACTGCTCACTCGGTTATTTCAATGGAAGACTGGGTCATTCATCCAGACGACGAAATTTTACCGTCGAATGAGATCGCCTTCCGAACGATGCATGGCTTTGGACACTACCATGCGGATTTCGTGAAGATCGACGCTACTTGGTACATCTCCAAGCTCGTACAAACACGCGTCAAAATGGACTTTACCTACGCAAAGGAGGGGAACTAATCATGAGAACACCAAACGCAACTCTCGAACCATTCACAATCAATATTTCCGAAGAAGTGCTCAAGGACCTGAAGGCACGCCTGAAAGCGACTCGCTTTGCTCCCGACTTGAACAACGAAGATATGTTCTATGGCCTAAATACCACATACATGAAAGAGATCGTCGATCATTGGCTCAATAAATTTGACTGGAAGAAATCAGAAAAAGAAATCAACTCCTTCAACCAACACCGCATTGAAATTGAGGGTACGCCGGTCCACTTCATTTATGAGCGCGGCAAAGGCCCTGATCCGACACCGATCATTCTTTCTCATGGATGGCCGTGGACATTTTGGATGTGGAGCAAGGTCATTCGCCAATTGGCTGATCCGGCGTCGTTTGGCGGTGATCCAAAGCAATCATTTGATGTCATTGTTCCGTCGCTTCCGGGTTTTGGCTTCTCAACGCCTTTGCAGCACGGAGACATGAATCATTGGAGGATGGCCGATATCTGGCACAAGTTGATGACCGAAGTGCTCGGCTACGAAAGATATGGCGCTGCTGGGTCAGATTACGGATCTCTCATAACCAGCCAGCTTGGTCATAAATATGCCGCGAGTCTTTATGGCATTCATCTTGGTCAAGACCTGCTTCCAGCCTTTTTCTTGAACCAAGAACGTCCTTGGGATTTGACCGAGGGCCACATGGTGCCGAAAGATGCACCCGAGGACCTGCGCAAGGCGATCATTCACTTCCAAGATACCTATGCTTCTCACGTCGCGGTTCACATGCTGGATGCACAAACAATCACGCATGGTCTTAATGACTCGCCCGCGGGGATGCTGGCTTGGATTCTTCAGCGATGGAAAAAGTGGAGCGATCAATCGGTGGATTTCGACAAGACATTTACCAAAGACGAAATTCTGACTCACGCGACGATTTACTGGGTTAACCAGGCAATTGGTACTTCACTTCGCGCATACAAAAATGCGAATCGCTTTCGTTGGCAACCTTCACACAATAGAAAGCCAGCAATTGAAGCTCCTGCGGGCTTCACATTTTTGACCGGTGATGCCTATCCACCCATGGCGACAGTGGAAAATCGCGTAGCCATTTTTAACAGTGGCCCGACAGCCGAGTGGTTCAACACTATTTACGCGAAGGCCCACGCCAAGGGCGGACACTTTGGCCCTTGGGAAAACCCTGAAGCATTTATTGAAGGTATCCGGGAAACATTTCGCATCGCAAGAGCGAGCAAACATCAGAAGTAGAAAACACAATGTTCATTAGGCTCTTGACGAGTATCTCGTCAAGAGCCGCTTATGACTCAATCATGGACCCGACCATGCCTTCCATCGATGAATGAAACAGCAGCCTTAAGGACGCATTCGCACATACTGCTGCGAGGTGCGCCGCAGCAGCAAGTTCCGATGGAGGTCTCTCCCAGACCGAACTTGCCGCCAGCAGCAGAACGACGACCAGGCCCGGTGGGGGCGGCTGGCCTTGGGTGTACGCAGTGCGAGACCGATCCTGAACACGGTCAATGTGGTCCATTTCGCGAGAGCCGGGACGATGCGGGCGACATCAAGGAGGATCACAGGAACGGTTGGCGGTAACGGTTTCAATAAGTCTTCGGCTGCCGCCGTGTCCGTCTGAGTCCGAGCATTTACGCGTCTGCTTGCAGCAACGCAGCTGCCGCCTGGCGACAGGAGGAGAACGACGATGAATAGGACGGCAATTGTCTTGGAGGCTCATGGCGGGCCCGGGATGCTCAGACTTAAGGAGATTCCCGTATTCGAGCCTGTTCCGGGACAGGTTTTAGTTCAGGCCGCCGCCGCTGGGGTGAACTTCATGGGCATAGGAGTACGGAGCGGGATCTTTGGGCTTGAACGGCCTCTCCCCTTCACGCTCGGTGTCCAGGGGCCGGCCGGATCTTGGCACTCAGAGAGGGCGTCGATCAGTTCGGCGTAGGCGAGCGTGTGGCCTGGTTCTACGTACCTGGAAGCTATGCCGAACTGCTTGTCGCATCCGCAGACTCACTTGTGCCAATTCCAGACGCGATCGGCGATGAGACTGCGGCGGCCATTGTGATCTAGGGCCTCACCGCAAGCCACTTCGTGTTTGAAGCCTGAATGATCAAACCGGACGATACCGCCTTGATAGATTCGGCCGCGGGTGGAGTCGGCCTCATCCTCACCCAGCTCATCAAGCTCCTCGACGGCAGGGTCATTGGGCGTGTTTCGACCGAAAGCAAGGCGGAAATCGCCCGGGCGGCGGGCGCCGGCCATGTCCTTGTCACAGACGGCGAATTATTCGCGAGAGATGTTGTGCGGTTCACGAGTGGCAATGGTGTCCACGTTTTGTACGACGGAGCCGGTGCGGACACATTCCGGCAATCGCTGGCCTCGCTGAGTACTCATGATGTGCTCGCGTATTACGGGCAGACCATCAGGCGGATGCCCCGATCGATCTGCTCGATCTTCCGAATAGCGAGTCGCCTCACTGATCCGCGCGTGCATGATCATGTACGGACCCGCGATGCGTTACTGGCCCCCTCACGCCAGCTTTTTGATTGGGCCCAGGCAGGACAACTCAAGATCAACACCGGCCATCATTACGCCCTTGCCGACGCCGCCCAGGCGCACCGCGATCTGGCTGGCCGTAGAACGACGGGAAAGATGTTGCTGTTGCCCTGCTCTTTCACAATTTGTCAGTTTCAATTCGTCTGCTTTGCCCGCGATGCGGACAGGTGTCAAACCCTGCATTGTCGACACCCCCTCCAACACGGCTAGACTTTAAGCGTGGATATCAGCGTCCTCTTTTACGAAGATCCGCGATTGTTCTCGGCAGCTGCCGAAGAATTTCTGTTGTCGCATAGTATTCTCCACAACCTGATCCTGACGATTGTGGACAGCCGTTTAACGCAACATGAGCCTGGCCGCTACTGGGTGGCCGTTCGCGCTCATCAGGTTGTTGGCGTGGCGCTTCAATCACCCCTGACATATCCAGCCACAGTCGTGCCCATGGAGCGTGACGTGACCGCCGCTCTCGTCGATGCCATTGCGGACTCAGGCTTCATCCTGCCTGGAGTAAACGGTGAAGTGGCAACAGCCGCGAGCTTCGCCGGGCGCTGGACAGAGCGGCATAAGTCAGGGGCGTCTCCGGCACAGGGATTCCGCATCTACGAGCTGGTCGAACTAAATGGTATACCTCCCGTTGAGGGACTACTCCGGAAGGCCGAAACCCGGGATCGCAACTTGGCGATGACATGGCTGCAACAGTTCTTTGTCGAAACGCTCACGCCCCCGAGCTCCCCGGAGAATCTGATCGACGCAGCGCTCTCGTCGGAGCGCCTCTGGCTCTGGCAGAACGGCAGCGTGGTCTCAATGGCCATCAGTAGCAAGCCTATCCAGGGAGTGGTGCGCGTATCAGCCGTTTATACGCCGCTGGAAAATAGAATGCACGGATATGCTATGGCCTGCGTTCACGGAGTTTCCAAGCACCTTACGGACATGGGCTACCGCTGCATGCTCTATACAGACCTGGGCAATCCCACATCGAACTCCATTTACCGCAGGATTGGATACCGGGCGATCGCCGAGGCAATCCACTTCCGATTCGATCATTTTTGATCGAATCGGAGAGGCTATCCTGCAGGTGTTCCAGTATGTTCTTTAGCACTGCGGGCAATTGTCGTTCGCCTTTTCGCTTCTGTCGAATGATTGGCATTTTGGCGATGACGCTTCGGCCAAAAATGAAACTACGCTTCGCGCACAACACTGATGACGGTGATGTCGTCGTTCTGGCCGTGCTGCTGGGCGGTCCCGGCGATGGTCCTGGCGGAAGCGCCTGCGTGCAACAGGGACTCGATGCGCGGAAATCCCAGAAGCTCCCCCTGCTTATTCTGAGCTTCGGCAATGCCGTCGGTCAGCAGCACGGCAACGTCGCCGACATGCATCTGGAGGCTCGTCTGTTCGTAGGCGGTGGTCTCGTTCAGCCCCAGCGGCAGCGATCCCGCGAACGGAACCGCGGTCCCGTTCAGATAGGGCGGAGGGTGACCGGCATTGGCCAGTACGAGTCGCCCGCACTCTTCAAGACGAGCCGCAACGCAGGTGACAAATCCGCCGTGCGTGCGACCGCAGAGGCGGCTGTTCAGCTCGGCGAGGATCCCGGCAGGTTCCTCACTGAAAGCGCTGACGGTACGCAAGATGCCGATGATCATGGAGACGATCATTGCGGCGCGCAGGCCCTTGCCGCTCACGTCGCCAATGACCACGAGGGTGCGGCCGCCTTTGAGAGGAATCACCTGAAAGAAATCGCCGCCCACTTCCGCTGCAGGAAGGTAGACACTTTCGATGACATAGCCGGTGGTTGGCGGCAGGTCTTCCGGAACCATAACGCGCTGGACTTCGCGAGCCGCAGCCATCTCGCTCTCGAGCGTTGCCTTTTCCAGCTGGGACCGGAAATGGCGTCGGCTTTCGCTCACGGTGACCCACACAAAGCCCACATATCCCAAAGTGACGGAGATGATGATCGCGCAACCGTCAAATACAAGTCGAGCGTGCAGATGTCCCGTTTGGGCTGCGTTCAACTGATCAAGCTGCGGTCCGTCAGGAAGCCAGTGGCCCAGCATCCCCTGGCATAGGAATTGCATCGCGAACAAGGGCAGAAACGCCTTCCAGAACTTGCTGCGCAGAGCGACACCTGTGGCCGCATAGCAGACCGGAAACAATCCCGACAGCAGAACCGCCACTGCAAATCGCAGCGACGGCTGGCGTCCCATGTCGATGCTGTCGCCGGCGAACCCCAGGGATGCGAAGACAAAAAAGACAGCGAGAAGAAAGATAACCCTTATTTTGCCGGGAGTGGTTCGCCAGATGCTGCGGGCTTTCATTGACTGGAGAGTATCCATCTGGATTTCAGGAAAGAGATCATAGTATACCGATCTCACCCGATCCCGAGCAGCCGGAAATGGCTCTTAACGGAGCATTGCCGGCGATCACAGGTAATACGTGCCTTGTACCCTCGCCCGGGTGGCTGCCAAAGGGATGATTCCCGCAGTGCCGCCAAGCGTCAATTCCCCCTCTCAGTACACAGCTGAGGCGTAAGTATTTCCTGAGAATCAAGCACTTTGGAAGATGAGCAGCGAAACAGGCTTGGGACTGGCTTACGGGAATGCCGGTACCGCGCCCGGACGGCGGAAGCAAGCCTCGGCATTCTCATCTCTCCCGATCCTTTCTGCGACCAGCACGAGAGGCTGGGTCTAATAGAGGCGGAAGTTCACTTCTACGGTGATCATCACCGGAACGGGCCCCTTGCCCTGCTTGTATGCCGGCTTGAACTTGTATTTCTTCACCGCTTCGATTGCCTTTTCATCGAGACCCATGCCGAGCGCGCGGACTACCCTGGGGCTCTGGGGATTGCCCTGGGCATCGACGATCAACTGGATCAGGCAGACGCCCTGATACTTGGCGCGGCGGGCTTCATCAGAGAACTCCGCTTCCACGTTGTTCAAAGCAACCGGTGCCGAAACGCCGCCACCAATTCTCTCCAGGCCGCCGCCGGTGTTGCCGCCGGTGCCCGGACCATAGCCGTCGCCGTTGCCGGAACCAAGGCCGCCGCCGGACCCGGTGCCCATGCCGTTGGAGCCTGATCCGTTGGAGGCCAGGGTCACGTTGGCGGAGTTCTTCACGCCGATGTTGGGCAAAGTCGGGTTGTCGGGAAGG
>DATDLS010000022.1:0-7961 GCA_036519195.1 Occallatibacter sp.
GCATGAACATCACCATTGTGACCACGGCCAGGGACGACAACCACGCCAGGGCGCTGCTGAAGCACTTCGGGATGCCGTTCCGCCAAGGGGCGTAAGTCAGGTCGCCCAAGGGATAAGAGGATTTATGGCAACTACTGCAAAAAGAGTGAAAGACGCGCGGAAGCCGAAGTTCAGCTGCCGCAAGCACAACCGGTGCCAACTGTGCGGACGCCCGCGCGGGTTTCTGCGCAAGTTCGGCGTCTGCCGTTTGTGCTTCCGGGCGCTGGCGCTCAAGGGAGAGATCCCTGGCGTGGTGAAGTCGAGCTGGTAACAAAAGGCAGGGAACCGGGGATCAGGGATCAGTTTGATGTCGCAGACCAATCGGCAGCGGCGCAAGCATTCGATCTGAAACACTGATGCCTGACCGCTGAGCCCTGACAACTGTCGTAGGCATTCCCGCTGGTTTCCGCCTCGAGGCCAGGGGTGGACGAACGGGGAATGAAGGAGAAGGAATGAGTCTGACCGACCCAGTAGCAGATTTTCTGGCGCGGATCCGGAATGCGATCCGGGCGCGTCACCAAAAGCTGGACGTTCCAGCTTCCAAGCTGAAGACCGAGATCGCCCGCATTCTGAAGGAAGAGGGCTATATTTCGAACTACAAGACGCAGGAAGAAGAAGGCAAGCAGGTCCTGCGCGTGTACCTCAAGTATGGCGGTGCTGAAGCGGCGATCCGCGACTTGGCGCGCATCTCGCGTCCCGGCTGCCGCGTCTACATCGGCCGCGACGAGATCAAGCGCGTCCAGGGCGGCCTTGGCATCTCCATCATGACCACGCCCAAGGGCGTGATGACGGGCCGCCAGGCGCGCCGTGAAGGCGTGGGCGGCGAGTTGTTGTGCGAAGTGTGGTAAAGGCAGGCAACAGGGATCAGTTTTCCCTGTATTGAAGCGATCGCCTGTGTCGATCAGAAGAGGGGCCCCCGGGCGCATGGCCCCTGATCTCTGACCCCCTGTATTACGGGCTGCAGTGGAACGCCCCAGCCGAAATGCTCTGGCGGGACTCGCAAGCCAACTCAAGAAGGATTGAATCGATGTCGCGTATTGGTAAGAAACTGATCCCGCTGCCGGCGGGCGTGAAATACAAGGTCGAGGGCAACACGGTTCTGGTGGAAGGGCCCAAGGGCAAGGTTTCGGCGCTCGTCGCCGAGGGGATTTCGCTCGAGACCAAGGACGGCGTCTTGCATGTGAACCGCGCCAACGACAAGTTTGCCGCGGTGCATGGTCTGACCCGTGCGCTGGTGTTCAATGCGGTGCACGGCGTGACCGCCGGCTGGAAGAAAGAGCTGGACATTGTCGGCATCGGTTATCGCGCCGAACTGAAGGGCAAGACCACCGTGGTGTTTACCCTGGGCTACTCGCACCCGATCGAATTTCCTTTGCCGGCCGGCATTGAAGTGGCGATTGATCCCAAACAGACGCACTTGACCGTGTCCGGCATCGATCGCCAGAAGGTCGGCCAGGTGGCCGCCGACATGCGCTCGCTGCGGAAGCCCGATCCGTACAAGAACAAGGGCGTGCGGTACATGGACGAGAAGCTGAAGAAGAAGGCCGGCAAGACAGGATCGAAATAGGGAACCAGGGAAACCCTGGCACCTCAATCAACCGAACGGGGCTCGAGGGCGGCTCCGCTGATAGGAAAAGAGAGACCCATGATTACGCAGACCAAGAGAAACAACATCCGGCAGCGCATTCACGACCGAATCCGGCGCAAGCTTTCCGGTACCTCGGAGCGGCCGCGGCTGAATGTGTATCGCTCGCTGAACCACATTTACGCGCAAGTCATCGACGACCAGACCGGGCAGACGCTGGCATCGGCATCCTCGATCAAGCTGAAGACCGGCGGCAACATCGCCGCGGCCAAGGAGATCGGCAAGGCGGTCGCCGAGGCGGCTGTCGGCAAGGGCATCAAGAAGGTGGTTTTCGATCGCGGCGGCTTCCTCTATCACGGGCGCATCAAGGCCCTGGCGGACGCAGCCCGCGAGGCCGGCCTGGAATTCTGAGGCGCTCCGAGCGCTTGAGCGTTTTGGTTGAGTGCATTCAAATGGTTTTCCGAGGGCGATGCGTGAGCAGCCCGGAAGGACAGACGAGAGAGCAATGACGACTTTGAAGAAGAAACTCGATGCCAACCAGTACAACCTGAAGGATCAGGTGGTGGCCATCAACCGCGTGACAAAGGTGGTCAAGGGCGGCAAGAACATGTCGTTTGCCGCGCTGGTGGTGGTGGGCGACGCCACGGCCGGAGTGGTTGGACATGGTTCGGGCAAGGCCAAGGAGGTTCCCCAGGCGATTCGCAAGGGAATTGAAGCGGCCAAGAAGAATCTGGTCCGCATCAACCTGACCGAGACCACGATTCCGCACCTGGTGCTGGGCCGCTTTGGTTCCGGACAGGTGCTTCTCAAGCCGGCCCCGGAAGGAACGGGCGTGATTGCCGGCGGCGCAGTGCGCGCGGTGATGACCTCGGTGGGCGTGCAGAACGTGCTGACCAAGAGCCTCGGGTCGCCGAATCCGCACAACGTGATCAAGGCGACGTTCGACGCGCTGGTTCAGTTGCGCGACCGGGCCGATGTGGCCGCGGCACGCGGCAAGTCAGTAGAGGAGCTTTAATCATGGCGGAGACCAAAAAAATCAGGATTCAATATTATCGCTCGGCCATTTCGACTCCGGTGAAACACAAGCTGGTGGTCAAGGGCCTGGGCTTTACGCGCCTCAATCAGATCGTCGAGCGGGTCGATACCGAATCGACGCGCGGCATGGTGAAGGCGATTCCGCACCTGGTGCGGATCCTGCAAGACTAGGGATCAGGGCTGAGCGATCAGCGGTTTGAGCAGAGAGGGATTGACTGATCCCTGAAACCTGAGCCCTTCTACAAACGCGAGTCGGCAGGGATCAACCTTTCCGGCGCTACAGCGAGGAAAATCATGACCAAGAATCTATCGAATCTACGCGCGCCGCGTAAGGCAAACACCGGGCGCAAGCGTGTCGGCCGCGGTATGGGGTCCGGCATGGGCAAGACCTCAACCCGTGGCCACAAGGGCCAGGGATCGCGCACCGGCTCCAGCCTGATGCGCGGTTTTGAAGGCGGCCAGATGCCGCTGCATCGCCGTTTGCCCAAACGCGGCTTCACCAACATTTTCCGCACCGAGTACACGGTGGTCAACCTGGACCGCATCGTGGCCCAGACCGACGGCAAGAAGGTTTCCGAGATTGCTTTGGAAGACTATAAGAAGCTTGGCCTGGCCTCGAGCAAGAATGCGCTGATCAAGATTCTGGGTTCCGGCGAACTGACCACGGCAATGACCATCCACGCGCATAAGTTCTCCCGGTCGGCCGTCGAGAAGATCGAAAAGGCAGGCGGCAAGGCAGTGGTTCTGGGCGCGGCCCCGGCAGCGGCCTAGGGTTGGGAGCATGAGTCGGACCTGTCTCGGAACGGAGACAGGTGGAACCCGGGACGTCGATTCCCTGCCGGCCGGTTCGACGACGGGCCAGTCGAAGATCGACAGCGGGGGATCGACAGCCAGGGGTCGGCGGGTATCGACGGCTCATTGCGGCTTGCCCAAGGTCACTGAAGATCGGGATGCTCTAAGATAGAGTAGGTCCCAAAAAGATTCGAATGGCGGCAACGCCTGAAGCGGATAAACCGACATGCTTGAGAAATTCCTCAATATCTTCCGGATTCCCGATCTGCGGAAACGCGTCCTGTTCACGCTGGCCATCCTGGCTGTATACCGCCTGGGCTCGCACATTCCCACGCCCGGCGTCAATGCCCACCAGCTTGAGCTTCTGTTCAACCAGCAGAGCGGTTCAGCGCTGGGTCTGATGGACCTTTTCGGCGGAGGAAACCTGCGCCGGATGACGGTCTTCGCCCTCGGCATCATGCCGTACATTACGGCTTCGATCATCTTCCAGCTGCTGACCGTGGTGTATGAGCCGCTGGCCCGCATCCAGAAGGAAGGCGAACTGGGCCGGCGCAAGATTACGCAGTGGACCCGTTACATGACCGTCATCCTGGGCGCGCTGCAGTCGATCGGCATCGCCGCCATCCTGACCAAACAGGGCCTGGTGCTCAATCCGGGCATCGGCTTCAGCCTGATGACGATTGTGACCCTGACGACCGGCACGGCCTTCATCATGTGGCTGGGCGAGCAGATCACCGATCGCGGCATCGGCAACGGCATGAGCCTGCTGATCTTCGCCGGTATTGTGGCGGGGCTACCCCGTGGCGTCATCGAGCTTTACCAGAAGGTCCAGTCCAATGCCTGGGGCTCGTTCACCATCATTGCGGTGGTCCTGCTGGTGGTCTTTATGGCGGCCGTGGTGGGCTTCATCGTGTTCGTGGAGCGCAGCGAACGGCGCATCCCCATTCAGAGCGCGCGGCGCATCGTCGGCCGGCGCATGATGGGCGGCCAGTCGAGCCATCTGCCCCTGAAGGTAAACTCGGGCGGCGTCATGCCGGTCATCTTTGCCAGCTCGATTCTCTCCGCTCCCCTGCTGTTCAGCCAGATGGAGTGGATTCAGAATCCGCAGACGGCCTTTGCGCGGGCGGTCGAGAGCGCGGTGCAGGCGCTGCAGCCGGGATACCCCTGGTATGAGCTGCTCTACGTGCTGGGCATCATCTTCTTTGCTTACTTCTACATTTCCATTGTGATGAAGCCGGATGACATTGCCGACAACTTCCGCAAGTCGGGATCGTTCATTCCCGGGATCCGCCCCGGCAAGCGAACTTCGGACTTTATCAACGACATCCTGACGCGCATTACCCTGGTGGGAGCGCTTTACCTGATCGTGATTTCGCTGGTGCCCACCTTCCTGCTTTCCGGCATCCGCTTTGACAAGGTATGGCTGATCGGCCGCGCGTTTGAGAGCCTGCCGACCTGGACGACCCATGGTCTGGGGGTCAACTTCTACTTTGGCGGCACTTCGCTGCTGATCGTGGTGGGTGTGGCCATGGACACCGTCAACCAGATCGAATCGCAGCTGATTATGCGCCATTATGACGGCTTTTCTCCTCGCTCCGGTCGTATACGCGGAAGGAAAACCTGGTAATGCTTGCTTCGGTAGTTGCAGTCGAACCGGGTCGGGAAACGGCTTCCAAGACCGTTCCCGGCCCCATTCTTTTGCTGGGCGCTCCAGGCGTGGGCAAAGGGACACAGGCCAAGGAACTGGTCAAGCTGTGGGCCATTCCGCAGATCTCGACCGGAGACCTGCTGCGCGCCAATGTAGCCAAGGGAACGCCCTTGGGCAAGGTGGCCAAGGATCTGTTAAACCGCGGGGAGCTGGTCCCGGATTCGTTGGTGGAGGAGATGGTGGCCTCCCGTCTGAAGGAGCCGGATACCGCCAACGGCTACATCCTGGACGGGTTTCCGCGGACGCTGGGCCAGGCCAACTGGCTGGATGGGCGTCTGGCCTCCGAGGCCCGGGCGCTGCCGGTGATTGCGGTCAGCATCCAGGTAGACTATAATCAGTTACTGCGTCGAATTACCGGACGCAGGAACTGTCCTGTCTGCGCATCGATCTATAACGTCTTCATGAATCCGCCCAAGCGGGATGGATTCTGCGACATAGAGGGTGCAGCGCTGGTCCAGCGCTCCGACGACACGGAAAGAGTCTTCACCGAGCGCATGCGCGCTTACACGGGCCTCACTGCGCCGGTTGTCGAACATTATCGGGCTCTGGGGCGTTTCGCGGAAGTGGATGGAGACCGGCCGATTGGTCAGATTGCGGCCGGAATTGTTGCCGCCGTTAAGCGGATACGCGAGGGTGCGTAGCCGGACGGCGAGTTTGTGCGAGATCTTGCGGGGCAGGGATCAGAGATCAGTATTCATGGTGAGGCTCCCAGCTCGACCGGACAGTGCGTGAATCCTGATCTTCTGATCGGGGGGAAACTGAAAGATGGTTTTGTGGCTGTTGTACTGAAGTCGTCGCAGGAGATCGAGAAGATGCATCGCGCGGGCCGCGTGGTTCGCGAGGTGCTGGAATTGGTGCGTTCCAAGGTAAAGCCGGGTGCGACAACCTTGGATCTTGAAAAAGCCGCGGCAGCGCGGCTCAATGAGCTGGGCGTGAAGGCGGCGTTCAAGGGCTATCACGGCTATCCGTGCGTGCTGTGCACTTCGGTCAACAGCGAAGTGGTGCATGGCATTCCGTCTCAGAAGCGGGTGCTGAAGGAAGGGGACATTGTTTCGGTCGACTTCGGCGCCATTGTCGACGGCTATTACGGCGATGCGGCGATTACGATTCCGGTGGGGGCCATCGATGCCACCGCGGCGCGCTTGCTGGCGGTGACCGAGAAGTCACTGCAGGCCGGCATTGCGGCGGTAAAGCCGGGCGCGACGCTGGGCGATGTGGGCGCAGCGGTGCAGGATGTCGTCGAGGCCGAGGGGTTCTCCGTGGTACGGGATTTTGTGGGCCACGGCATTGGGGTTCACATGCATGAAGACCCGCAGGTACCGAACTTTGGCGAGCGGGGCCGCGGTATGAAGTTGAAGGTGGGCATGGTGATCGCCATCGAGCCGATGGTGAATGCTGGGCGGCCGGACGTGGAAGTGCTGGGCGACGGCTGGACGGCAGTGGCCAAAGACGGGAGCATGAGCGCTCATTTCGAGCACACGGTGGCGGTGACCGCGACCGGTGCGAGAATTCTGACCGACTAACGATTGGTTATAACAGGCCGGAGGGGCAGGTCGAGCCGGCGGAATTGGATGCGGTTTGTCGAAGGAAGACGCGATTGAGGTCATGGCAGTGGTCACCGAGACGCTGCCCAATGCGATGTTCAAGGTCAAGCTCGAGAACAATCACGAGGTGCTGACCCATGTCTCGGGAAGGATGCGCAAGAACTTCATCCGCATCTTGCCCGGCGACCGCGTGGCCGTGGAACTGAGTCCATACGATCTGAACCGCGGACGAATAGTGTACCGCTACAAGTGAACACAAGTTCCCGGTGGGCAAGTGGCCGGTGACCGGCCCCAAGACGCGTCCCGAGGGGTGATTTGAAAAGGGCTTTACATCCCGCGCTTGCTTTTTGGCCGCGGAGAAGGGCAGCAAAACTATGAAGGTCCGTGCATCAGTGAAGAAGATTTGCGTCAAGTGCAAGGTGATTACGCGCCGCGGTGTGGTGCGTGTCATCTGCGAAAACGCAAAGCATAAGCAGCGCCAGGGCTAACAGAGTCTGGTATAGGCCGAAGCTCCTGGGAAGGGACGGAGTCCATCGTCCCTCGAACAAGAGGCGAGTTAGCTTGAGTCAAGGCTTGCGATGAACCTCGGGAAGCAAGAAGCACACACCGTGCGGACCGGTTGAGGCCGGGGGCACATAACCTGCAGCAGCAAAGGAACCAACATGGCACGTATTGCTGGCGTCGATCTGCCCCGCAACAAGCAGGCACGGATCGCGCTTACATACATCTTCGGCATCGGAGATCCACGTGCGGCGAAGATCCTGGTGAAGGCGAACGTTGATCCGTTCAAGAAGATCCAGGATCTCGGCGAAGACGAGGTCAACCGCATCCGTCAGGTGATCGAAGACGAAGGAAACGTTGAAGGCGACCTGCGCAAGGACGTCTCGATGCACATCAAGCGTCTGATCGACATCCAGAGCTATCGCGGCACGCGTCACCGGCGTTCGTTGCCGGTTCGCGGCCAGCGTACCCACACCAATGCCCGCACTCGCAAGGGCCCGCGCAAGGGCACAGTTGCTGGCAAGAAGAAAGCGACGGGCAAAACCTAAATGGCGAAACCAGAGCAGAAAGCCGGCGCCGCGAAGGCGGGCAAGAACAAGAAGTTCAAGAAGCGCGAACGCAAGAATGTGCCGTTTGGCGTTGCGCACATTCAGGCTACCTTCAACAACACCATTGTCACCATCACCGATCCGGTGGGCAACACGCTGAGCTGGAAGAGCTCGGGCTCGCTCGGGTTCCGCGGTTCGCGCAAAGGCAC
>DATDLS010000023.1:0-2850 GCA_036519195.1 Occallatibacter sp.
TCCTTCACCGATTCCTGACGGACGTACTCGGTGCGGCTCCTCATCTGGCGGGTATAGCTGATCTGCCAATAGGCCCCGGTGTGGTGCTGTGGATCTTTGTATTGCCGGGTCAGCGAGCCCGGGCGCATGGCGCCGATCTCCTGTAGCGCCTGCTTGATTCGATCAATCCTCTGTTCAATCTGTCTTGTCCGTTTCTGGCTCATTTGTTCTCCTTATTATGTTCAAAGTATAGCATATACATGCTATACTTTGGCTAGATAATTGTCGATTCGGAAAACCGGATGATCAAGTCAACCGGCTAGGAGGCTGATGATGCTTTGGAGCCATTGGTGGGGTCTGGTGTGCCAATTGCGGTCTACATGCGCCCGTGAAAGGACTTTCTTGTGGATGGCCGTATGCCTGGCGGGAATGACCGTTCGTACCGAACTGCTGGGCGTAACCAGCACAATACGCGGCCTGGGTCTGGAGCCGGCTTGCTACGATCGCCTGCTGGACTTTTTCCATAGCCCGGCCCTGGATCTGAGCAGGCTCACTCGCATTTGGTGTGTTCTGGTCTTGAAAATCCACCCCGGCATCGTGTGCTTCAATGGCAGGGCCGTTCTAGTCGGCGACGGTCTCAAGGTTGCCAAGGCGGGACGGAAGATGCCCGGCGTCAAGAAGCTTCATCAACAATCCGAGTCAAGCTCCAAGCCGGAGTTCATCTTCGGCCACTCCTGCCAGGCAGTCGCCGTGCTTACCCAGGCCTTGGCCAGCGTATTTGCTTTGCCCTTGGCTTGCCGCATCCACGAAGGCATCGTGTTTTCTAACCGAGACAAACGAACCCTGCTCGACAAGATGATCCTGCTGCTGGACTCCCTGGAACTGCTGCTGCCGTTCTACTTCGTCGCAGACGCATACTATGCCAACGGCAAGATGGTTCGCGGCATGCTGGCCAAGGGAAACCACCTCGTGACCCGGGTCAAGAGCAACAGCGTGGCCTACTTCCCGGCTCCACCCCAGCCGAGTAACCGACCGCGGGGTCGCGGAAGGCCCAAAAAATACGGCAACAAGATCCTGGTCGCAGCTCTATTGGAACAGATCGAAAAGCTCCAGCAAGCGCCCAGCCCCGTCTATGGCGAGCAGGGGGTCACTCTCAGCTTCCGCTCCGCCGACCTGTTCTGGCGCCCCGTCGGAATCCTCGTCCGCTTCGTCGCCGTATCCCATCCCCGTCGCGGCACCATCCTGCTGATGTCCACCGACATGACACTGTCTCCGCTGGATATCATCCGCATCTATGGCCTGCGATTCAAAATCGAACTGTCCTTCAAGCAGGCTCTCCGCCAAATCGGCGCATATAGCTATCACTTCTGGATGGCGACCATGACGCCAATCAAGCGCGTCAGCGGAAACCAGTACCTACACCGCAAATCCGATGCTTACCGAATCGCCGTCCGGAGAAAGATCGCCGCCTATCACTGCCACATCCAGCTCGGGCTCATCGCACAGGGCCTCCTGCAGATACTCTCCGCTATCGAACCCAAACTGACATGGCAATCTTTCGGCTCTTGGATCCGCACCATCCGACCAGGCCTGGCGCCCTCGGAGATGGTCGTGGCCATCGCACTCCGTCAAACCCTTCCCGAATTTCTCGCAGCTGAGCCAAATAGCTCAATCCTTGTGAAATTCATACGATCAAGGCTTGACCTATCCAGAACCGAAGGAACACGCTTAGCGGCTTAAAACGCTCACATCAAGATATCGGTACTCTCAAGAACCGTAGTAAACGGCCTTAAAATCGACCATTGCGACCGAGGAGTTTCGTTCCCAGGAAAAGCCTAGCGCAACGAATGTCGTGGCTCCCAACAAGAGCAACAGAAAGCCTTTGAGCCGGGGTTTTGTCATGCGAACAATCGCCCTTCAGTGAACTGCCTAGATGATTGTATGGAAGATAGCATCTATCCATTCTTTGCCGTGGCATGTGAAAGCTTCAGTGTGCTGCGGACGGCTGCTGAAGCGGATATAGCGAAACGATGGCCGGGACCTGGTCCGGTTGCACCAGCCACGCTCGGCGGTCGCGATAGTACTGGATCAGTTCTGCATTATTGGCGGAATCCATCTCTCTTGCCCATACGATTTTTGAGCCATCGATATCGGCCGCGTTGTAGACCCATTCATCAAAGGGATTATGCCGGGCGGAGTAGCGAACAATTACGAGCTGTTTTCCGGGGAGCTGCTTCAGGTCCGACTCGACACGAGCTCGTTCTGTGCCGAAATGGTCGGGTCCGTACCAGACGAAATTCCAGGCGGTCCCGGGATACTGCGGGAGCGCAAGATGGAGCGGCCCCGCGAATAGGCGCAATCCGGACATGACGAGGCAGACGGTGACCATCAGCCGGACCAGCATCAAACCAACGGGCCTGTTTTCAGGCTTCCAGAGACGGAGATGGCGCATGGCCTGCAAACCGATCGCGTAGAACGCAGCGGTGAAGGGCGCCAGGTAGTGAGGCAGAAGGAAGACCTGGATACTCATGCCGGCCATGAGCACCAGAAGGCAGACCACCAGGAAACGAATGCGCCGATCCATGAAGACGCGGCGCAGCATGATCAACGGAGGGAGCAAAGCAATGCCGGCGAAGAACTTGACCGCTGCAGATGCCATGACCAACTTGGTCAGGAGAAAGATAGGTAGGGAACGAGCTCTCGCGAAGACTTTGTATTCAGTTTCCTCGTAAAAGTAGCGCATGACCTCGTGCCAGTAGGTGGGCTCCGGCCGCGGGGCCTGACAGTCAAAGTGAGGCGCCGTCGCATAGGTGGCACGATCGTCGGTGTAGGGCAAGGTAAGAGGATTTCCGAATGCACGGTAATCCTAGC
>DATDLS010000024.1:0-2874 GCA_036519195.1 Occallatibacter sp.
CCGATCATCCGCCCGGAACCGAATACGTGCCGCGCCAGTGCCTACCCAGCTGCGCCGCGAAATTCGCCACTACAAACGCTTCAAGGCCCTCATCGCCCAATGGGTCGACCTGAGCATCGAGCAGAGCCGTTACATGATGAAGCAGCAGACGCGCAAACCCTAACCTGCCGTCGTGCTATGCTTCCCCCATGGGCAAGCCGCGACAAATGCATCCCCTCGAGGACAATCCCTTCGTCGAGGGGTTTTTTGACTGGATGGGCTCGCCCGAAGGCCAGGCCGCCATCGAGGTCAACGATGCCCTCTGGGAGCTCATGGAGGACGTGCAGTTGGAGGCTCGACAGCGCAAGATCATCTGGCCCGGTGAGAAAGGCCTCAGCATCGATCAGTCGGTCGAGCGCATTCACAAGCTCTACCCAAACTTCCCTTCCGACAGGATCGTCTGCTCCCTGATTTCCTGGATTGAGCAATACGCCCCGGAGACCTACTCCGAGAAGCAACTAGAAGAGCTCGATCGGCTCACCGAGGAATGGATTGATCAGTATGAACGGCAGTAAAACCCCCTGAAAAGTAGCCGAGAACTCGGCACTCTTGAGCTAGTACACTCTCCTCAAAAATCCGTCTTGTACAAATCTAAACGCTCGATTAGCCCCCGCCGTGTCTCACAAAGGGTAAGTTTTGACCCACGACCGCCGCCCCGCGTTTTCAAGGGCTTGCATGGGTCAAATGTCAAGGCCATAATTAACCCATGAAATACGGCTATGCCCGCGTACCGACTGACGACCAGAGTACAGCCTTGCAGCTCGCGGCCTTGAAGCGGGCCGGATGCAAGACGCTTTTCAAAGACGAGGGCTTGTCGGGAGTCACAACGAAGCGCCCTGCCCTGCTCCGTTGCCTCAAGGCATTAGAGGACGGCGACACGCTCATTGTCTGGAAACTTGACCACCTGGGCCGCAGCTTGCGCGATCTGATCGCCATGCTCGACGACCTCCGGGAGCGCGGCGTCAAATTCCGCTCCCTCACCGAGCAGATCGACACCGAGACGCCGACAGGCCAGGCCATGTGGCAGATGATCGGCGTACTGGCCGAGCTGGAGCGCAGCCTCATCAGCGAACGGACCCGCGCCGGGGTGAAGGCCGCGCAGCGCCGGGGCGTTAAATTCGGCCGTAAGCCGAAATTGACCCCGCAGCAGATAGCCCACGCCCGCAAGCTGATCGACCAGGGCGAGGACCGGCAGAAGGTTGCCGAGCTGTTCAAGGTTGGGCGCAAGACGCTTTACCGTGCGCTTGTGGCCTAACACTATAGACTTAATGGGAAATCTTGCCCAGATAGATGACGATGTTCGATGACGAATCCGAAGGTTATGAAGAACCAGATTATGAGCCGGACGACGAGCCGGATTATGCAGTAGCGCGTCTGCGTGACCGCAAAATTGACGAGGCAAAAGCGGTTATCCTCGAACAGTATTTCAGTGTAGAGAGAAGTGTCTATTATGCGCGGCAGATTGAAATTGGCTTAGAGAAGCAGTTCTTTCACTGGATCACGAAACGCGCGTTGAATGAGTTGGCCGCCGAACGTTCGATTGGGTCTTCAGTTGAGCGGCTTGAGCATCACGTCGCCCACTTTTATTACCCAATTCGGCACCGCTATCCGCGTCGACAAATCCGCGAGGTTATCGGGATGATTGCTGAATTTTCAGCGCCGGTGTTTACGCGGGCCGTGGGGCATCATGGCGAATTGCTTGTTGAGTCCGCCTTTGCTCGAACCGGCTTTCACATTTTGGACCAGAAGGTGCGCGAAGTGGAGAGGGTGCCGTGGACGCAGACAGGCCACGATCTTGATTTTCTGATTGAACGTGATGGCATCCGGTACGGGGTCGAGGTTAAGAACCAGCTCGGCTATATCGATCAAACGGAATTCGGGACGAAATTGGCTATGTGCCAGTTCTGGGCTATCCGGCCCATGTTCGTCACGCGCATCATGCCCGCTAATTATGTCCATGACGTTGTGAGGGCTGGCGGGTTTTCAATGATGACGCAGAACCAAAACTATCCCTTGCTGGCCGGGGAGTTTGCAAGGCGCGTTCGAGAGCGTCTTGACTTGCCCGTGGCCGTTATCGAGCGCATGCCGGATACAGCATTAACGCGCTTTCGAACGTGGCACGACAAGAGCCTTACGCGGTGATATTGTGTGAATTCAAGGGGTCTATTCACACGTGTATACTACTATCTGTCTGATATATATAGCCTTACCTGTTGCCCCTATTAATACAAGATTGCTGGCTTTGTTCCTTCCCTGCCCTATTTACGCGTAGGATATGTTTTGAACTGTTCAGGGTCTAACCGTTGCCCTTGCCAAATTCTCGTCTCAATCTGGGTATTTTGGGGTCCGAGGTGTAGTGCAGAGCATTTTTAGCGCGGCGGCATCCCCTTGGCGAAAGCCGGAAATCCTCGGTGGTCACTTCAAAACCGGCCATAGCGATTGGCCGAAGACGTGATTGTTGCGGTTTGGGTCGGCACTTATGTTCAGATGTCGGTGGCAGCGAAGAAAGGGGCGATTTTGGCAGGATTGTGGCGGTGCTTCCTCTGGCCGCATGCAACCACTTCCGGCATTTCCCCGCGCAGCGGGCCGGACGATTCGCTTTTTGGCTTGTCTGAGGTGCTACTGGGGGTCCGGGGAGCAATGGAACCGGGACCCCATTGAACAGAGGATTGATCGAATCAAGCAGGCGCTACTGGAGATCGGCGCCATGCGCCCGGGCTCGCTGACCCGGCAATACAAAGATCCACAGCACCACACCGGGGCCTATTGGCAGATCAGCTATACCCGCCAGATGAGGAGCCGCACCGAGTACGTCCGTCAGGAATCGGTGAAGGA
>DATDLS010000025.1:0-9474 GCA_036519195.1 Occallatibacter sp.
AGGGAACGGACTGAGAACCGTGACAACAACGCGCCGCCAAAGCTGGGTTTGAACTTCACTGAAGCCGCGGGCAAGACGGTTGCCTACCTCAACGTGATCAACGATCCACCCAGCTGGCAGGCACTCGAAAATTCGCTTTACCGAGGGAACATTGCTTTGTTTCGAGCTCGAAACTTCACATACCCAGATGAGCGTGGGTGGGTTATTTTGAGCGGTTTGCCGCATGTGCGGGAATGAGCTGGGCCACGCTCTTGATCGAGCGGCTGAGCAGACCAGGCAGCACATCCAGCAGGTATTGGCGGATGGGGACGCCGAGTCGACGGCAGCACTCGACGACCGAGAAGATGGCGGCCACCTTTGGGCCAGCTTTCTGGCTGTTATCGATCATCAAAACGTATTTTTCTTGAAAAGTCTCCGATATAGAACTCCTTGATATCATCTGCGCCAGAGACGCGATTATCCGTCAAACATCCCGCCTCTGCGTTATCGTGTAGCCATGATTAGCGCGAGTGAAAAACCGGCAACGGAGGGAAGTTCTCTTCAAGAATGGCCAACGATCCCAAACCGAGCAGGTCGAAATCCTTCGTGGGCCGGTCGGTATCACCCGTCCAAAGCGCAAACAGCATCGCCCCCTTGATTGCGAATCTGTCGCAGTAGGTCGAGCTGCTCAGCCGATATAGAAACCGATCGATCGCATATCTGCCCAAGACTCGTTGGTAATCTTGGCCCATGCTCTGGGACAGAGCATGCAAGTGCGCGCGGATAGGGCCTGTGGGACTCTTCGCTGGTTTGCGGTTCATAGCGCCTCCATATATGGGCAGATGACGTTGCTCACGCGGCAGATTTTCCCATAACGGTAAGTTGTCGTTGAGGATTGCCTTCATTTGGCGGAGGCAGTCCTTCAGCGCCTCGATTCCGATCTCCAGGCCGATCTTCTTCCCAAACTTGAAGCAATCCGACACAGTTTTTGCGCCTGATTAAACGCGCACAGACACGCCCTCAACCATATGCTTTTCGACGCCTTCGCAGAGCCAAGGTTCCGTGAGGCGAATTACACGAAGTGAATGCGACAGGATGGCAGGCTTTCTTGCCTCTTTGCCGAGAGCAATCCAGATTGCGGCCGGACTTTGGGTAGTAAGTTCGTCAAAGGCAAGCGCAGAAAGCGGGCACAGGACTGCTTCTGGCACTCGTTTCTCTAGCTCTGCGTAGGAGTCGCGTTTCGTGACTGCCGCGTCTGGCAGAGTATAGATCTCGCGTCCAGTTCGGCTCAGCTTTCCTTGACGGTGGAGACGCAGCAGTACTCGCGTGGAATGCCAAGAGCGTCCAAGTCGCGAGGCCTCACAATTCCCTTCCGGCGGACGTACTGCATCGTTCTCTCAATTGGCTTTGCCGTGCTCATTGTGTCAAACGGTCATTATTCAATAACTTGTAATGACATAATGCAACGAAATGCAAAGCCTACCGTGTTTGCAAACGGTTCTCAAAGATTATCCAGATGGCGTCTGGGTAATTGCCGGATGCTAGCGGCCAACCGCAGCCGCCGTTTTTCCTGACACTCACGGCTGTCCCGGTGAAGAGTGTAGACGCTTCCGGAAATGTGCGATCATTTTGGTGTCAATACACAGGAGTATCTGAATGGAACCCAGCATGAACTCAGTCGATCAAAAACTATCGAGCTCGGCTGCTTCCGCCGTGGAAGTTCGTCGGTTGCTGGAAGAGAACGCTCGTTTTCGAAGCCTCTTGATGGCGCATGGCATACCAATTCCAGAGGCCGTACAACCAGCTTTGCATCCTCCTCAAGCCTCGAATTCTGCGCCTGAGGCTCGGAAGCCTGGAATCGCAACAGCGGAGCAGCGAATCGCTCTGTTTCGCAGCCTCTTTCGCGGCCGTGAAGATATCTATGCCTTTCGTTGGGCGAAGAATGACGGGCGATCTGGATACATGCCCAAAGCGGATCGCGACTGGAAGTCCTATCTGAGTGCGAAAGAAGAAGACCGCAAGAAGGTTGATCGCCTGACGCAAACATATAGACCGCTCACTGAGGATGTGATTCACGGGCATCTTGTCGGTGGACATACGGTTGGGATCTATCCGCTCTTGCAGGATGAGACATGCTGGCTGCTCGCGGTTGATTTCGACAAGAAGGCATGGCAGGAAGACACGGTTGCGTTTCTAGCTGCCTGCGGCGAACTGAGCGTGCCGGCGGCCTTGGAACGCTCACGATCAGGGGAGGGTGGCCATGTTTGGATCTTCTTTGAACGAGCAATCCCCGCTTCAACCGCGAGAAAACTGGGCTGCGTAATCCTCACTCGAACGATGGAATCTCGCCACCAGCTCGGGCTAGATTCGTATGATCGTTTGTTTCCCAACCAGGACACCATGCCCAAAGGTGGGTTTGGAAACCTGATCGCTCTTCCGCTGCAAAAGATCCCTCGCGCAAACAATAACAGCGTTTTTGTTGATCGAGAGTTCCGGCCGTATCCAGATCAATGGGAGTTTTTGGCGAGCGTTAAGAGAATGTCTGCCGACGCCGTCGAAGCTGTAGTGCTGGAAGCGCAAAGGCGCGGAGACCTGCTCGGTGTCAGAATCAACAGCAGCGAAGATGACGAGCTTGATCCTTGGGCGTTACCGCCGTCAAAGACCAGGGCGGAACGTGAAATCCTTGGACCTTTCCCAGCCCAGATACAAATTGTCCGATCGAACCTTGTATATGTAGAGAAACATGGTCTGCCCTCCGCAATGTTGAATCGGCTGCTACGTCTGGCGGCATTTCAGAATCCTGAGTTCTATAGAGCTCAGGCTATGCGGCTTCCAACATTCAACAAGCCACGAGTCATTGCATGTGGAGAAGATCTTGCCAACTACATCGCTTTGCCACGGGGCTGCATCGGGGATGTCCTGCGGCTATTTGAAGCACACTACATCATGCCGGTGACCCGCGATGAGCGGTTCGCAGGCCGTCCGATCGACGTGATGTTTTCTGGACAACTACGTCTGGCGCAACTCGAAGCTGCCGCCACGATCGCTCAATACGACGACGGCATTCTCTGCGCTCCGACGGCTTTTGGAAAGACTGCTTTGGCAGCTTGGATGATCGGACAACGGAAAGTAAACACTCTCGTGCTGGTCCATCGGCAGCAGTTGCTCGATCAGTGGCAGGCACGATTAGCAATGTTCCTCAACCTGCCGGCAAAATCAATAGGACAAATTGGCGGCGGCAAGAGTAATCCGAGTGGGTATGTAGACGTTGCCATTATCCAGAGCAGCCATGACAAAGCGGGGGTAAAGGAATTCGTCGCTGAGTACGGTCAGGTCATCGTGGATGAGTGCCACCATCTATCCGCCTTCACATTCGAGCAGGTGATGAAACAGGTTAAGGCGAAGTATGTTCTTGGCCTGACCGCAACTCCCGAACGCAAAGACGGGCATCATCCGATCATCTATATGCAGTGCGGTCCGATACGATACAAGCTCAGCGCCCGTTCAATGACCGCCTCCTCACCCTTCGAGCATGAGGTAATCCCACGCGTGACAGAATTTTGTGTGCCCCCTGAGCAGGCTGACACGGCGATTCAGGAATTATATGCTGGTCTTGTAGATGATAGAGCCCGCAATGAACTGATAGTCGGCGATCTGCTGCGCGCAGTACAAGATGGATGCTCACCGTTGTTATTGACCGCTAGGACCGAGCATCTGAAGTATTTTGAGACGGCTCTCGCAGGTAAGGTTGAGAACGTATTTGTGCTGAAAGGGGGCACGGGAAAGAAGCAACGGCGGTCGATTGCGGAGGCAATTAAATCCGTACCAGATGGCGATCCAAGAGTCATCCTGGCAACGGGCAGTTACATCGGAGAGGGATTTGACGACGCACGTCTTGATTCTCTGTTCCTGGCAATGCCCATTTCATGGAAGGGTACATTGCAGCAATACGTCGGGCGCCTCCACCGGCTGCACGATGCGAAACGCGTTGTCAGGGTTTACGATTATGTCGATGCCAAGGTCCTCATGCTGGCAAGGATGTATGCGCGCCGCTTAAAGGGTTATAGTGCCATCGGCTACCGGATCTGCAATACGCCCTATGAGGTGCTCGGAACGGAACGGCGAACGACCGGCCTGAAGTTGAAAAGACCGGATGCTGAAACTCCCGGAGGGAACGAAGGAATATGACGAAGAAGCTAAGCAAGCCCGCCGTTGTTCATATGGATATTCGGAAGCTGAAACCTAAACCTGAGACCAATCTTCCTTCTCTCAGCAAGGCAAAGCTGGAGGCACTGATCGAGGAAGCTGTGGTGGATGCTCACGACGACGACGAACAGACAGCAGGTTTCCTCACCATGATGGAGGAGCATCTGGCATTGCCATTTTCTGTCAGTATCCTCGGTAATGAAGCCACCGTGGAGCAGGTGGATATAACGCGCGACGGTCGAATTGTCGCGGTGTGCCGGCGAAACGGCATCAGGCAGAGAATTGATCTTCATGATCTGCCGCTGCCTAAGCCAGCACCGGCCGGCGCGGAATGGATTGCGGCATACAGCCATTGGCGCAGAGGGTTCTAAGGTGAGCCAGTCCCAATATTACGACTTCAAAGCAATCGACCATGCGCTGACTAAGACCGAGATGGCCGCCCTTCGTGCCATCTCCTCGCGCGCCGTAATTACCACGACGAGTTTTACGAATCACTACGAGTGGGGCGACTTGAAAGCCGATCCGCTCAAGCTTCTGGAAAAGTATTTCGATGCATTTGTCTATGTGGCAAATTGGGGAACGCGGGAATTCCATCTTCGCTTGCCGCAGGAGTTGGTTGACTTCCAACATCTCAAATCAATTCTGCCAGGCAAGTCCGTTCGGGCACGAAGTGCCGGACAGTTCGTGATTGTCTCATTTGAACGTGAAGTTGAGGCCGGCGACGACCGGGATGACGGCGCGGACTGGATGGGTTCGTTGTTGTCCCTGCGCTCCGATCTGCTGCGGGGCGATCTCCGTTGCCTTTATCTGGGATGGCTACATAGCGTACAGAGTGACGAATGCCCTGGAGATGCGTTGGAGCCACCTGTGCCTGACGGCCTGCGCGAACTGTCTGAGTCCCTTGCTTCGTTGGTCGAGTTTCTTGGAATCGATGAGGACCTCGTCGGAGTTGCGGCCTCCGTTTCTGTGCCATTGAAACCAGGGCCGTCGCGCCAGGAACTTGCAGCCTGGATTCACGGCTTGCCTGCGAATGAAAAGGACGACCTGCTCACCGGCTTGCTTTCAGAGTTCAGTGAGCGGAGCAGGCTCGAACTTCTGCAACGCTTTCAACGAGAGAACGCCGTTCCAGCAGACCACGACGCAATCGATCGGCGCACGGCGGAAAATCTGCTGACAGCAACTCGCGTCCGCGCGGACGAGCGCGCAAGGCAACTGAGTGCGGACCGAGCGGCGGAAGCCGCGCGGAAGAAAGCGAAGGACGAAGCGGATCGCGCGGTATACCTTGAAGGTCTGGCGAAGCGCGAGAAGGCGGTCTGGAAGCAGGTAGAGGCGTATATCCAGAAAGGGCAGCCGACCGATTACGGCAGGGCAGTGATTCTGCTCACCGACCTGCATGATCTTGCTGTTCGCCAAGCGGATGAAACCGGGTTCCAGATGACTTTGAAAGGGCTTCGCGAAACACATCCAACCAAGGGTGCTTTCTTGCGAAGGTTGGCAAAGGCGAATCTGTAGGCGACGATCTGCGTACATGAGAAGAAGACGTTCTTCTCGCGGCTGCCAACCAGCGGCAGCTGAGCCGTCAGTCAAGGCCGTGCGCAGCACACCGCGCAGCGGTCGGAGCGAAGCGGCGAGCCCTTAGGTAAGGAAGAGCGGAGCCTACACGCACGTGAGTGCGCCAGGATGCCGGTTCCGGCCTCTTGTTTTGTGTCTCAAGAGGTTCCCCCAAGCGGTTCCAGCAGGGTTAGCACTGCAGGAACAGTGCATTTCACGGCGAACCGTTGCATTCTCAATAGCTTCCCGACGCAGGAACCTTCAGCAACCTTGCAGCGTCCGAGCCCGCAGTGCCGTGTCGCCCCCTTCTCCGCCGATGCCGAAGGCGGAGTGGTTCTTTGGGGAGAAGAGCCAACCCCGCGAGCGGTGCTCCACGCGTCATACTCCTTCCGCGATAAGCGCGGCCACCGTCGCCGAATTTCCCGTTGGTAAACCCTGACAGCATTCGGCCCGCCTTCGGGCAGATATCCACTGAGACGGACGGCGCACCCAAAATAAGGAGCCGGCCGACCGCGCTTCAACCAATCGATCAGTCGCAGACTTTACCACACCTGTTGCTTTCCCAATGAAAATGTGCCATTCTCCTGTTGGTAACCAAAATGGCAGGATTGTGAAGGCAAATTCCATGAGGCCGAAGAAAGACATACAACCCGGGACACTGGCCTTGATGGGGCTGAAGACAGTCGAAATATTCGGACCGCTACGCGGGTATGGAATAGCACAAAGAACCGAGCAGATCGGTGGTGACCTTCTCTTTGTCAATCAGGTCAATCAGGGGACTCTTTCCCCCGTGCTACTACGTCCGGAGCAGGAGGGCGCGATTAGGTCGGAATGGGCCCCTTCTGGAAACAATCGCTGGGCGCGCTTTTATCAACTGACCAGCGCTCGGCACAAATTCCTTGAAGCGGAAAAACTCGACTGGGAGCAGACTACGGCCATCATTAAACGGTTCTTTGATGTGCGGGCGGAGGGTCTGGCATGAGAGCGATGAAGCGCATCTTTGCGCGTGTCCGTAATTTTGCCACTAACCACGGTGAAGACGAGCGGCTCCGAGAAGAGATTGAATACCACATTGTCCTGGAGACAGACGAAAACATCAGGGCTGGAATGCCGCCGGTCGAAGCTTGGCGTGCCGCCCGGCTGAAGTTCGGAGCAATTGAAGCTGTGCGGGAACATTATCACGCCGAGGAGGGATTGCCAATTATGGAGAATCTGCTGTACATGAGTTTCGGCTAATCGATTATAGTGTTTATTCTAATTGTCACCATATCAATTCAAAACTGATTTGCCTCCCGTCCAGATGCTGAATTTTCAGTGCATTCAGCTTTTCCAGGGCGGGCTCTAGCTTGTTCATAAGTCCAGGGTTCTTTGGGTTGCGCTTTAACTTTACCCGCCTCACATCCTTGGTTATCTCAATTTCACCCGGCATCAGCAAAATGTAGTGAAGTAAGCTGGCTAAGCTCATCGAAGTTTTCCCCATGCACTCCCGCAGAAACCAGCAGCAGATGTTCACCAGGCTGACGCGAAAAAAAGTCATGATCTGGTCGAGCTCTACATCGATCTGATAGATGAAGTCTTTGCCTTGCAGGCGCAACCATTGGTTCTCGGATCGGCGCAGCCGCTTGAGATCCCTGCCACACTCTGTCTCGATCGACTTAATCTGCCTCTGGAATTGGGCGATCTCGCGCGCCAGAGACTTAAGCCGAACCTGGTTCGCTTCGTCCATTACCCGGTGCCCATCTTTGATCGGGCAACTGGAATGAATCTTTCGCTGCTTCTTGAGCGCCAGCGCCAGCCGCTCTTGGAAGGCATCCAGGGACTCGAGTGGCGCCGCCAGCTTTTGCCGCAATTGCCTCATTTGTTCCTCGAGTTTCTTCTGCCTCTCCCGTGCCTTCTCGTCGGGCAGCTTCTTCTTCCCATACCCAGCCACCCGGTGCAGGCAGGCAAACGACTTCATGCTCTTAAACTGCAGCTCTTCATTTGGCCAACGCGCAAAGTACGATTTCACGACCATGCTGGCTCCCACCGTCTCCCCGGGCAGGCTGGTAATCAAGACTGTGGTCTTGCCGCGATCCCAGTCAATGCGGATCGCTCGCACCACCACCAGAAAGCCCTTCTCCTTGGAATCTTCCAGTTCGATCTGGCAATCGCGGAGCGTCGCCTCGCCGTATTCATAGCGCTTCGTCCGCCCTTGTTCTCGCACTTTGTTCTGATTCCATTGATTGTCATCCAGGGCGGTAATGTAGTGATAGCGATCCTGTTCGGCAAACGCCCGAATCGTCCCGACCCCGTTGCTGGCCGCATCCATCACGAGTACCCGCGTCACCTGCAACGACGGCCCTGGACCTTCCAGATCCTCTTCGATCTTTTCCATCAGTCCTAGAATATGTTCCCCCATCAGGCCCTTACCGGCATAGGTTTCCAGGTACACGGGATGGCCGAACCCATCATGTACGAATACCTGCTCCAGGCAACCCATGACACGCCCCAACATGGTCACCTTATTCTTCTTCACTCGCTTTTGTGACCACAGAGGCTTCGTGTTGCCGTCCACGTAATAACACAGGAGGGGAAGTTCCGATTCCTCTCCCAGGCTTTGCCAATGCCTCTGCCAGAATGCCACCTGATCGCGCAACAGTTCTTCTGCCAGCCCCAGGTACTTCAACTCCCGCAGGAACTTGTCCAGGGTGTGATGTTGATAGTTGAAGCCACAAAAATGTTCCAACTCATTGCCCAGGGCACTGTTGGCCGAACGGGTGCCGCCATTGAGAGTCGTCAGGGGCAGGGCCAGAATCCCCAGGCATTTCCGCTCCACAATGAAACGGCTCGCCTGAAACAGTGCCATGCGCGAAAAGTTCTTTTCCTTCCGCTTTTCTTCGACAGAAGCAAAGCGCTGCTCGCGCACGTCCGGACGCTGGTTATAGACAGGGGTGAATCGCCCGCGTTTGCGGCCCTCCAGGTCCTTGCTGATTCGTTGCTCACGATAAGCTGCAGTGCGCCGAAAACGGGCCGTTGCCCGCTCGACCACCTCGCTGGTGTGTTCGGCCCAGCCCAGATGCAGTGCCAGCGCGGCCACGATCTCAAAACCGCCAGCCGCCGTTGACACACGTTCCGGTTCCAGAGGCTGCGGCCAGATGACCGCATCTCCCACCCGTTTGAAAAATCCACTTAAGGTAGAGCGATCGACCTCAACTCCCAGTGCCCTTTTCAGAGATTGGCACAATTCTTTCAGGCTTAGCTCCGGTTTCTGCTGGTGCATCTCTCGCAGGAAACCCTCCGCCTCAGGGGTAAGTTTGCGGTAGTTGCCCTGACTCCTTCCATCCTCGAGCCCGGCGACGCCCCGGACCGCTAAGCGAACTTTGTAGCGAAAGTACTGCCTTCGATTGAAAGGTACCTTATGACTGCGGAAGTATTCGTCCACCGACAGGTCCGATTCAGAAATCTTTTGAACCAGCGCCGCGATCTTCTCGGCTTTGGACTGCCCGCCGTTACTCCTGGACCTGTTCATCCAGCTCAACATAAATTGAACGAGCAGAAATGTCCAGCACTTCCGATAGCGCTTCAAAAGGAAGTGGTTAATGAGGAATCAAGCATGTAACTGGGCAGCGATGTGAGGTGAGAAAGCAGAGATGCGGCAAAATGATATCTTAAATTATAGAGAGCCGCCGAAAATATCGCGACCCTTCTGAAATTAGTGACATTTAGAATCACAGCTTTCTATAATTGCCGAAAGTCATG
>DATDLS010000026.1:0-12189 GCA_036519195.1 Occallatibacter sp.
TACCTGCGCGATAGCCAAAAGCGCTTCCGCATCTCGCGTACAGTGCCGCTCACTAAGACTCAGGAGACGATCATCAAAGCAGTCGACAAGAATCTGCTCAAGGACTTAGCGTAGTGTACATTTCTAAGGTGGAATTCAGGTCATGAAGACCCATTTGGTTTACAGGTTCGACGGCCCGATTGCTTTCTCTCTTCTTTGCAGTCCCCATAAACACGCAGTTCGGTAGACTGACTGGTCTCGCGGTGAGCTCAACGGTCGCCTCACACTGGCGCCAAGGCGTGATACTGGAATGGGCAGTGTCCCGGGCCCCGGATCCGCCAGGTCACCGCTCACCCCGACTCTCACTTGCAGGCCATCGTCAAGCAGTCGCAACGTTTCCTTGCCATCAGCGACGCCACGCGTGGCATTCAGTAGATAAGATTGTTCACTGTTAGCCGACAGAAACGCGCAGCGAGCAATTGCCGTTCACCATATACTCGTATAAAGAGGGATGCGCAGCCTGTGTCAAAATTGACCGTTTTTGTCGGTGGCTCAGTCGGCTCAGACCCTCGATCCCCAAAGACGTGGTCAGGAAGTTGTGCGCCGTTCCTGGACGCCCTGAACTCCGCCGGGATCCTGAACGGCGCTGTAGGCATCGCCGTTCCGCGCTTCTACAACAGCCTGCTCCGGGCAAAAAACTTTAACCGCAACCGCTCCGTCTGGCGCTCGCATTATTACTTCGATCCCGCCTATCGTGATGCTCTCACCCGAGCCGCCCGGCGCGTTCAGGTTCCCAGCCCATTCCTGCTGCAGCTCGGCCATATGTTTTCTCTCCCGCAAGCGTTCCCCGGCAAGAGATCGATCTCCTACCATGACGGGAACCTTTCCGAGCGCCTGAAGAGCGGATTCGGTCTTGCCGGCATCTCAGCCAAACGCATCGATCAGGCTCTCCGTTACGAAGAGCAGGTCGCCAACCAGATGGCGGCAGTTTTTACCTTCAGCGAATACCTTCGCCAGTCCTTTGTTGCCGACTACCATGTTCCCGCCAACCGCGTTTTCAATGTCGGCGGCGGCATCAACCTGACTGAGATTCCCGCCATTCGCCCAGACAAGACCTATACGGCGCCTCGCATTCTTTTCATCGGCGCAGATTTTCGCCGCAAGGGCGGTCCGCAGCTCCTTGAAGCATTCCGCATCGTCCGCGAGTCCGTTGCCGCGGCCGAGCTTCACATAGCCGGCCCCGCCAGCTTAGAGACTGTCCCCGAAGGAGTTTACTTCCACGGCCACCTGTCCAAGGCTGTTCCCGCCGAGAGGCATAAGCTGGAGTCGTTGTTTCGCGATTCGACTCTCTTCGTGCTGCCGTCGCTCTATGAGCCCTTCGGCATCGCTCCCTTGGAGGCCATGGTCTATCAGCTCCCATGCCTGGTCACTGACGGATGGGCCCTGCGTGAAACCGTGACTCCAGGCCTCACCGGCGACCTGGTTCCCAAAGGAGCCGTCGAACCCCTGGCCAGTAAAATCATCGAACTTCTCTCCGATCCCGAGCGCCTCGCGACCATGGGACGTACGGGGCGCGAACACGTGCTTGGCGAATTCACATGGGAAGCGGTCGCCAGACGTATCAGAGACACAATCATCTCTATCTAAATGGCTGTACCAGTTGAGGAACAAGCGATGAAACCGGAAGCCACCCCGATCAGTGACAAACCGCGAGGTGATCTTCGCTCCACATCCCGCCCGCTCCGCATATTGCACGTCAATCACACCATGGATCTTGGCGGGACAGAAGTCATGCTCCTTGATCTCGCAAACGGTCAAAAGAGGCTTGGCCATCAGGTAACCATTTGCTCTATGTACGGCCCCGGCATCCTCGACGAAAAAGCAAGGAGCTGCGGGCTTTCGGTGGTTCACCTGCGAAGCGGAAATCGGTTGCGCAATAAAGTGAAACTTCTCACCGCATATTTAAGGGCGAACCCGCAAGATGTGATCCAAAGTCACTGGGGCGTGTGGCTTGCGACTGCGTTGTCCGGCTTTCTGGCCGGGACTCCCCGTGTTCATACGCATCACGCAAATCAACGGCGACGGCTTTTTCTCGAGCACAGGGTCGCTTCACTGTTCACGAACAAGGTGGTGGTCCTCACTCCTCAGGTTGACGACTACATCAAAAAATGGGTGCGCGTTCCTAAGCGAAAGATTGCCGTCATTCCGAACGGAATTGATCTCTCACGGGTTCAGAACGAGCAGCGCATCGAATTGGACGGAATTCCGCCTCAAGTGCCCGTAATCGGCATGGTTGCCAGGCTCTCGCCACCGAAGGATTACTCGACTTTCATGCAAGCGGCCAAAATAGTGTTCCGCCGCTTTCCTGAGGCACATTTTATTGCGGTGGGAGACGGCAAGCTTCGCGCTCAACTGGAGGCAGAAAAGGTCCAACTCGGAATACCGAATTTCAATTTTCTTGGAAACCGGTTGGATGTCCCCGCAATTCTGCGCCGCATGACCGTGAATGTGCTCGCCACCCGTAATGAGGGCCTTTCCATCACTCTTTTGGAAGCAATGGCCAGCGGTTGCCCGTGTATCGCGAGTGACATTCCCGCGAATCGGTTTGCACTCGACGATGGCGCGTGCGGCTTACTTCCCCCGGGGAACGATCCGGAAGCGCTTGCCGCGGCGATAGAAAGCTTGCTCAAGGACGAGCAATTGCGCACTGGACTTTCAGAAAGGGCAACAAAGCGTTCAGGGTACTTTACAGTTGAACGCATGACGGACGACTACCTGAAGCTTTATATGCAGCTTTTAACAAAAGCTCCTGGAGCGTAAAACACTCGCTTCTTTTGTGAGATTATGATCCTTGAATGACACCCCGTGGATGCCACGCAGTCCCTCGGCATGTGCTGTCGCCTCGGCTACTACGCCAAGAAGACGATTGCTAGGGCAGTGCTCGAGCGTCGCAGCTGCTTTTCGAAATGCTGCCTGTGGCATAATCTCCTCAAACATGGGTGGGTGGCCCAGGTCTCACCGGGGCAATCGTGTGACCGTGTTTTGTTGCTGAACTTGATTCTTTCTGAGCCTCAAGCAGGTTCCCAGCCATGGGCCGAAGGGTTGGAATTGCACCTGAGCCGCCCAACTACGCCCCCTTGTGCCGCAGTTCCGGCCTGCACCCCAACCACCAGCGCTCGAAGAATGCCGTTCCCCGGATTCACTAGCCATTCATGCGACTGCCCTGCAGGACTCACAGACTTCTAAGAAGCGAAATCGCCAACCGATTCGAATAACATCAAAGAGCTACAGCCAATCGGAAGCCCCGAACTAACATCAAAGAGTTACAGCCAATCGGAAGCCCCGAACTGTAAAATAGAGTGGCCTACCCAATCGTCCCATGAAGTGCATCGCAGTCCAGCGATGAAACGCCCGCCGCACGCGAGGGCTCACAGACCAGGCTAAGAGAAAGCATGAAGATCAGTGTCGTGATTCCGGCGTATAATGCGGCAGCCTTTCTGCCGCGCAGTATTGCGTCGGTCCGCGCCCAGACTCTCGAGCCGGTGGAAGTGATTGTCGTCGATGACGGCTCGACCGATAACACAACCGCGGTCGCTGCGGAGTTAGGAGTGCGGGTCATCAGGCGGACCAATAGCGGGCCTTCTGCGGCCAAGAATGCCGGTGTCCGGATGGCATCCGGCGATTGGATCGCCTTTCTCGACGCGGACGATCGCTGGTCGCCGGAGAAACTGAAGCGCCAGGCGGAATCGGCGTCTGCCGAGACAATACTCATTTATACAGGCATCCGGATCTTCGACGATCACCGCATTCGAGGCCTGCGGCCCGCCGTGGACGCGGCGTCCGCAGTGAAGATGCTGCGCTATAGGAATCCAATTCCGAATTCGGGTGTCCTGGTGCGGCGCGAAGCAGTGCTGAGCCAGGAGTTTCGTGAGGAAATTCGCCACGGGGAAGACTGGGAGTTATGGTTCCGCCTTTCGCGGCTTGGACAATTCGCTGCGGTGACTGAACCTCTCACGGATTATTACGTTCACGGCAACAGTCTCAGCGCCAATCCGGACCGGATGATGGAAGGGCTCGACCAGTTTATCGATACAACTTTGCTTGCGGACCTGCACGGATTCAATCGTTGGGCGTGGCGGCAGCGCGTGCGTGCAAGCCAGCTGTGCGCTGCTGGCCTGATCGCGCGCAACAACCATCTCGAGAGCGAATTTCGCTACATGGTTCGGTCACTGTGCGCATGGCCTTCACCCAGCTGGGAACCGCGGCGGCTCGCCATGCTGGCGGTAAGCGCCAAAAATCGATGGAGGAAGCCGGCTTGAAGGTCACGCGCTATGCCGACGGCGAGGCGAGCAATTTCGGCGACGACCTGAACCGATGGATGTGGAGCCGGATCTCGGCGATTCCGTTGGACGTCGATGATGGGACCCTTCTGTTGGGTATCGGCACGGTCATTTCCAGAAGCATGATTCCGCCCGCAGATCGATATATCGTGCTCAGTAGCGGGGTGGGCTACGATGCGCTCCCGCCGGACTTCGGAGGGTCGAAGTGGGAGGTTCTGGCGGTGCGGGGCCCATTGACGGCCGAGGTTCTAAATCTGCCGCAGGAAAAAGCGATCGTAGACGGAGCGGTCTTGCTGCGACTTCTCCCCGAGTGTGAGCCCCTGCCGGAATCCGAGCGCGCCGGAATCGGGTTCATGCCCCACTACGACAATCTTCCCGACGGGAACTGGCGCGAGGTCTGTGCGCTGGCGGGCTTCGAGTTCCTGGACCCCCTGGCCGACAGCGAGGAGACTGTGCAGCGTATCCGCAGAACGAAGCTGGTGATTGCCGACGCCATGCATGCGGCCATCGTGGCGGACGCGCTGCGCGTGCCCTGGATCCCGGTCACACTGTCTCCGCAAAGCAACACCTTCAAATGGCTTGACTGGACGTTGAGCCTGGATCTTGCCTATCGTCCGACGGCGATTCCGCCCTCTACATTGCTTGAATCGGTGCGCAACCAATCTCTCCGCTTCTATGGGCCCAACTACTACGTAGCCGATTGCACGCCGGCGAGCGCTCTGCTGCGCTACCGGCAGGTGATGCGGCTCAAGGCGTGGAAGTATTGGCCCGCGTGGCGCCGGCGCGCAAAGCAAGTTACCTACTCGCTACCCAGCAAGCTGCTCCTGTCCTCTGCCTTCAGCTGGTTCCGGAATCGCCAGGATGTTGCCCTGACCCGGCGGGCGGCGGCCGAGCTCCAGAAGGCGGCGGAACTGCCTTCGTATTTAAGCGAGGAGAAACGATTCGCCTCCAGGCTTGCTCAACTGAGCAAACAACTGTGCAAGCTTCAGCCTTGGACTGCGCCGAGCCAAAATTCCGATGGGGGAAGTTCTGTTCAGGATGAATGGCTCGATTCCAGTCGCACAGACTCTAAGTCAGTCTGACCGCCGCTGAAGATCAGAAACTTCCGATGAAAATGGGGCCCCCCTGCTGAGGAGTGAGGTGAGCGCAACTGCTGCCCCATCGATGCCGCAATATCTCTGGTCCTCACAAGAGGGTATTTACATCCAAGTGTGAAAAGTTTATAAATTTATTGCACTAGATCGATTCAAACCATAATTACTGCTCAATGCCTGCCAGGGAGATGCAGGGCACAATGGATTTTCCCACACGGACACTTCCGCTGCTCAGTGGCGGGCGTTCTACTTGAGTTCCGGCCTGCTGAGGGCTGTGGGCGGCATGCGCGGATTTCCAGCGGTGTCAAGGGCCGGCGGCTCTATGTGCCGGGCTTTTTGAGATGCGGATGTTGCCGCCGCAAAGCTGCGCTTGCTTCAGTGCCTTGGCATGGATGCCGCCACAGGCAACTTCCAGGCTCGTGGATACGTTTCTCCCTGCAATGGGTCAGTCGGAATCGGGCAGCGGAATCGCCATGGGACGATCGAGCTGATCCGAGGAGCGAGTCATGGCTTTATCCATTATCGGGCGAATCTTCCATAAGCTTCCTGCGCCGATACGACGGCGAGTGGCCGGCTTTAAGGAGAACTGCAGGCGACTCGCACTGAAAATGCGAATGAAGACCATCCGCGTGGACGCTTGCCTGCTGGGAGGCGACAGCGGGATGAGTTCGGCAAAGTTCGCGCGTATGGTGGGCGACATTCGCCGCGCTTCCCGCCCTATCTCCGAATGGCCACACGTGAAACTGCTGCGCCAATATGACGTGATTGGCGATCCGCTTTGGGAGCCCGGAGTCTTTGAGCAGACCGAATACTATCAAAATGCGTTGCTTAACATTGAAATATGTGGCAACTATCACGGCGCCATGAATCCGGAGCAGGTTCGCTGGGGGGCGCGGAGATTCGTGGATTCTTACCGCGGATTGAGCCAGACGCTTCCCCGCCAAAACGGCGAGCGTTACGAGAGGGATGGAGCAGAGGTCTCGGTACGCCCGGTTCTGGATTCGCGCTGTTTCCAGGTGGTTGAAGGGCACCACCGGCTGGCCATTGCGCACGCACGTGGTGTTGGCGAAGTGCGTGCGATCGTCAAGCAGCCGCCGGTGATGACGCCGGTTCAGGAGCTTTTGCTCGATGTGTTGTGGTTGAATGGCAGACATGAGTTATATCAACCGATCGATGCGCCGGAAGTCGCCGACTGGATACTGGTTCGTCGTTGCACGGACCGGCTGGCCAAGATGACCGCGTTCCTTCGTGCTGAGCACCTGATGCCGCGCCGGCCGGGCAGTTATCTCGATGTGGCATCCAGTTACGGCTGGTTTGTTTCCGAGATGGCAAAGGCCGGATTTCGAGCCGAAGGCGTGGAGCGCGACCCCATGGCCATCTCGGTGGGACGAGAGATGTATGGGTTGAAGGCGGCGCAGGTGCATCGCGCCGACAGCGTGATGTTTTTGCGCGAGCTCAAGACAAAATACGACGTCCTCTCGTGCTTCAGTCTTGTTCACCATTTTGTTCTGAACGACTTTGGTGTCAAGCCTGAAGAGCTATTGCACCTGCTCGATTCGGCGACGGGCCGCGTGATGTTCTTCGACATGGGCCAGGAGCACGAGTATCCTAATGGCAGGCTGGCCGGCTGGAATGAGGATCGCATTCACAGTTGGCTCGAGGCCAACTCGACATTCAAACGGATCGTTCGACTGGGACCGGACGAAGATGCGGTTCCACCGAATCAGAACAATTTCAGCCGGATGTTGTTCGCGTGCGTCCGCTAGAGGCCTCAGCGAACGGGAAAGAATGCCGATGACTTTTCGTCGTACCCTGTCACTTGGTTTTGGACTATTGATCGCGATCGCCCTGGTCGCCTGCCTGAATGGCCAAACAACGGACCAATCAGCAACCAATGCGGACAGCGTTGCATCTCCTGATCAGATTTCGATCAGCATTACGCAGCCGACTTATGGATTCAACGTTTTGCCGGGTAGCGTACGGCGCATTTTTGCCACTGTGATGAACGGCAAAACGAATGCCGTCGCCTGGTCAGTCACGGGCGGTGGCAGGCTTTCATCGAACACTGGGAACTGGGTAGATGTGACGGCACCGGAAACCGGCAGTAATTGCGCAATCCAGGGCGAGACCAAGTACACGGTAACTTCGGCGACACAATTGGTCTTGACGGCACGGTCCCAGGAGAGCCCGAGCCAGGCCTCTTCGATCACAATCAATGTGTGCAAGCCCGCGGTCGAGGTCCATGTGGTGCCCTTCTACACAACCGTGTACGCCGGGCAGAAAGCCGACGTTCAGGCATTTGTCTGGGGGGCTGTGAACCGCAACGTGACCTGGGCAATTACTGCGCAGCCGAACAAAGGCGACGGCACGCTGGCCGATACTGTTAATGAAGACACGGCTTTTTCTGCGACCGCGCCGGGACGTTATACCTTGACAGCCACCAGCGTTGCGGATGGCTCCAAGAAAGAAACGGCAATCATCTATGTGACTGGGCACGCGATGCCTTACCAGGTGACTCCCTCAAAGACCATGCCGGTCGATTGCACAGTGGATCCGGCCCTTTCCGGGAAGACATACGAAGTGGGCCCGTCGCAGCGTTATAAAACAATTCAGTCTGTGCCGTGGGAAAGCCTTACCGCCGGCTCTACCGTGCGTATTCACAATGAGGACAGCACCGGGACCAGCCCGACAACTTACCACGAATACTTTCAAATGATGACTCATGCAAGACGCGATCAGCCGGTTCGGGTTTGCGGCTTGCCCGATTCCCAGGGAAACCTCCCGGTGGTTGACGCAGACAATGCGACCGCGCGGTCAACGGTGAGCAAGTATGCGGCGGGATTTACGGCGGTGGGCATCGGCACAACCGGCTGGGCGGGCAGTTACAAGGAAAACTGGACCGGGTCGCAGTATCTGATTCTTGAAGGGATCAAGATTCAAAATGCCAAGCCGCCTTACACCTTTACCAGCCCCTCGGGTGCCACGGGCACGCCGTGGATCGGCGCGGCCGCGTGCATTCGCCTATTCGCGGGAATGGATACCGTGGTACGCGGGATTGATGCTTACAATTGCGGCAACGGATTCTTTGCCGATTTCAATTCGGGGCAGGGTTTTGCAGCGATTGCCAATACGTTGTATGAAGGCAATCATCTTCACGGCAACGGCGTGACCGGCTCCTCTTCCTTCCACCAGTTCTACGTTCAGGGATGGAACGAAGTGATCCAGTTCAATGTCATAGACGAGTATCAGGCTGGGGCGCACGGTTCCAACTTCAAAGGCCGCGGATTTCCTGAGGTGATTCGATACAACCACTTTGGCGATGGTGCCCTCCGGCAACTGGACCTTGTAGACAACGAAGATGCATACCATTACACAATCTTTGAGGGGAACCTTGACGGTGGAGCACGTTCCTTCCATGCGCTCTATCCCGCCGATCAGTATACTGCCGACCTTTTAGCGGCAGCGGTTGAGGCGCACCACGCTGACTATGTCTATGGAAATACGTTTGTGAATTCCACATCGATGTTTGTGTTTCACTATTCCACTGATCATGGATTTCTGGAAGATGATCGCCTGGGGACACTGTGGTTTTATAACAATAGTTTTTATGAGCAGACAATAAAGTACAATGGCTGGTTCTTATTCGACACTTCGGGTGGTGGTGGTGGTGGAAACAATTTTCACGAGATCGAGTGGCCCCAGATCCAGGTACTGAATAATGTGATCTGGATGGATTCGCCGACCAAGCCATATTTCTATTGGAACGTGTTGACTACCCAGTTCACTTCTTTTGGCAAAAATGTCATCAACGCAGGATGGGGAACCGGCAATCTTGCGGGGGGCGCGAAGACAGGCTGGTCGGCGAATGTCTCACCCCATGCCTACCAGGGGGCGAGCAATAGCGCGAGCACGAAAGGAATTTCCAATTTGATGACGGTTGCGACGACGCCGTTTGATCTGGCTACGTTTCTGCCGCACTCCGTGCTTGCGGGCGCGGGCTCACCGCTGCCCAATGATTGGCCCAGGCTGCCTGTGCGTTTTGAGTATGGCCCTTCGGCAATCGTCAAGATGCGCAAACAACCACTCACAATCGGGGCGATGGAGTAGTATGCGCGGGTGGCCTTCTGGGCAGAGTCATCGCAGCGATCGGATCAATGATTGCTGCTCTGCGCGTGATGCCCGGCGCTTGATGCTCTCGGGAGTGACTCTCGGCCTGTGGAAGCGGTCTCAGTGATGGCAGGAAGCGGCTTGACTGAAGAACTCAAACTGCGAATCGTTACTTCTTGGTTTGCCCTCGCAAATACTGGAAGGTTGCGGCCATCGCTCTGGGGGTTGGGATAAGTTGCTGCCAGCCAAGAGCCCGCAACTTCGCGTTACTGAAGGTATTTCCGCCCCAAGCTGCGGCGGCCTTGTAGCGCGTGATGATTGCCGGAAGCTGGCCTTGGGAGCGGCGATGGTAAGCCTCAAGCGATGAGGCAAGCATCGAGGTGATGAAATAAGGCAAGCGAATGGAACGGATCCGTTGAACGTTTGCTTTGTAGGCGCGCAGATACTGGGCTGCTGTGGGCAGCTCGCTGTCGTGAACGTTATAGACCTGCCCGGCAGCATCGGAATGGGTTCCGGCTACGACGATTGCCTCGGCACAGTTGACGACATAGGAAAGTGGCAGCAGGTTGCTCCCGCCAAGGTGAAAGAACAGGGGACCGACCCTGAGGCCAACGCGATTGGAGAAAGCCCCGCCGCCGGGGCCGTAGATGACGCCGGGACGAAGTACGACGAGCTCGAAGCCGTCTTTTCGTTGATACTCCCAGAACAGCTGCTCCTGGCGCAGCTTTGAGTGGGAATAGGTGTCGCGGAGCTGAGGGTGTTGCTCGAGCGGTGTCTGCTCGTCGACGCGCGCGCCGCGGCCCAGCGGCACCACACCGTAGACTCCAAATGAACTGATAAGGACAACCCGGGTGTGCTGCATGGAGATGTTTTCGCGCCCCTCGAGGGCATCAAGCAAGGTGCGGGAGACGACGACCGAATCGGCAAACAGCTCCGCTGCCGAGCCTTTCAAACCCGCGGCAAGATGAAAGACGAGCGAGACATCTCGGACGGCGCGGGCGCAGTCGGATTTCGATCTTAGATTTCCGCAGCATATCTCGAGGTGCGCGGCCGGATATAACTGGGCCAACTGCTCGAGGCGTTCAGCTTTGCTGCGCTCGCGTAGAAAGCAGCGGATATCCGTATGCCCGTGGGCAAGCAGACGCTCGATGACATGGGCACCCAGAAACCCACCTGCGCCGGTAACCAGGATCTTCAAGCGAACACCTCGGGATAGACCTGCTCAAAGATTTTTTCCATCATGGCGGAGACGCGCAAAATCTCACTGTAGGCGATCGGTGGCGGGGTATCTCTCTCGATGCTGAGATAGAACTCGCCGAGCAACTGGCGCATTCCGTCAAAGTAATGAAAGCGGGCATGTCTGAACCTGTTCGCATTGCGCAGGCCCTGACGCAGATGATCCTTCGCAACGAGAAAAGGCGGGATCAGACGGCCGAGAGCGGAGGGGAAGGTCTGCTTTCTTTCCAGGACCAGCGAGCGCGACGCGAAGTCGACATGAGCCGTGTTTTTGGTTCCGTACACGCGCAGGGTGTGGCCAACCGGGCGAGCATGTGAACTGAAGGTGGCATAGGCGCTGGTCTGACGGCCGCGAAGGGTCACGCGCAATTCATCGAGAAGCTGGCCGGACGGGCTCTGCTCCTGAGCGGCGTCTCCACAATACGCGATGGCCTGGATCAGAGGCTCGTCGTCATCGAGGAAGGGCGTAATCTTGTTCAACACGTGATCGAGCACATTTTGAAACAGTTTGCCGGGCATGCGTAGCACCCAGTGATTGGGATCACGCTTGAGAGCGGTTCCATACTCCCCGGCAAGGTCGTAGCCATAGAAGCTTTCCAGGTGAACGGGAGCTCCCAAAACTCCGGTTTGATACAACCTGCGTAACTCAAGCGCAGGTGCTTCAAAATTGGGCCAGTAATTGACCGCGAGCTTTTTTTGAGCAGTAACTACGGTCTGGATAATTGCTTGGGAGTCGTGATGGCGCAGAGCTACAGGCTTCTCGAGAAATACATGGCAGCCCGCAGCGACGGCTTGCGCCGTGAGTGGGAGGTGAGACTCTGGAGGGGTCGTGATGTGCAAGACTTGAGGCTTTTCTGCTTCCAGCATCAGTCGGACATCGGAATACCAGTGCGGAACAGCGTAGCGGGATGCCAGTTGCTCAGCCATGATAGGCTCAAGATCGCAAACGGCCACCAGTTGAACGGAGGGTATCTTTCGAATCTCCTCAACGTGCGCGTCGGCAATCTTTCCGCAGCCGACAATTGCTATCTTCAAGCCCATTTTTTCCCTTAAAAAGCCCGACATGGAACAGCGTTAGGATACAACGAAACAAGCGCACCAAGCCGCTTTGACAGACAACAGAAGCGTAGCCGATACTCAACAGTAATGGTTCTATCTTAGCCGCTGCTCGTCACATCTGCCAGCACCCAAAAGGGCAATTCGACGCGATGAAGCTCCCGAGAAACGCAGAAATCTGGCTCTTGCCTTACCTGAGGGATCGCCTGCGGAAGAATATGCGGAGCGGGAAGCCCAAGCGCGCCTGGGTTGCGATTACCGACCACTACGAACCGCTGGGCATGGGTGCCTCCGCCGAGACGGCTCTTGCCCGCGTGGCACAATGGCGGGAGAAATGGCCACGCATTGCCGATGACGCGCCGCGTGATGCTGCCGGG
>DATDLS010000027.1:0-20904 GCA_036519195.1 Occallatibacter sp.
GCACGCCGTTGAGCACGGACTGCTCCATATACGGGATCCAGAGATCGAACGAGAGCGCCGGAATGGAACCGTGGAACTGTCGAGCCGCAACACCGATGATGGTGAGTTCGTGCTGATTGATACGGATGGTGCGGCCAACAATGGAAGGGTCTCGGTTATAGTGCGAACGCCAGTAGCGATCGCTGATGACGGCAAGCGGGTACGCGCCGGCAGTATCGCCGTACTCGGAAGGGAGAAACAAACGGCCGGCTTCCGGGCGTACGCCGAGCACGGTGAAAAAATTGCCGCTGACCATCTCGCCCCAGACGCGCTCGGCGTGATCTTGGCGGCCCACGCTGAAGGCCGAGATATGGGCCACGGCGATGCCGTCGATCTGGTGGAGACGTTGGCGAAAGTCAATGAAGTCCGGATAGGAATTGGGAACCCACTCGCCGTTGGAGGTGACCGTTTCGACGGTGACCAGGCGGCTGGCATCCGCGGTCCCGCCGAGCGGCTCGAGCAGAACGGCATTGATCCAGGCGAAGGCCGTCGCACAGGCGCCGATACCGATGGCCAGCGTGAGCACGACGATGGCTGTGAAGCCGGGATTGCGCCCCATCATGCGCAGCCCGTAACGCAAGTCATGAAGAATGTCTTCAAGCCAGGGCAGCGTACGCCGTTCGCGGTGCGCCTGGCGCGCCTGCTCTCGCCCGCCGAGGCGGATCAGAGCCTGGCGGCGGGCTTCGCGCGGGTCAAGACCAGTCGAGATGAGAGCATCGGTGTGGAGGTCGATGTGGCTGTCGAGTTCGGCTTCAAAGTCGGACTCGGCGCTGAAGAGTCCGCCGAGGCGTTGGGTCAGGGCACGAAAGGTTCGCATGGCCGGTCCTCATGGGGACGATGGAATGTTGGTTGAGGGTTTTTGGGATTCCCCCCATGCCGTCGAACAGACAAATTCGCATGTGGGGTAAGGAATGCGGCAGACGGCCTCAGGATTCTTCGGCCGGGGTCAGGAAGCGGGCCAGAATTGCGGTCGTCTGGTGCCACTCCGCCGCGGCGCGCTTGAGCTGGCGGTGGCCCGCTTTGGTGAGCTCGTAAAACTTGGCCTTGCGGTTGTTTTCCGATGTCCCCCAGCTGGAGCGGATGAAGCCCTCCTGTTCGAGCTTGAGCAGTGCCGGATAGAGGGTGCCATAGTTGAGTGCGAGCAGGTCGCCGCTGGTTTGCTCGATGCGGCGGGCCAGCCCGTAGCCATGTTGCGGACCCATGGAGTCAAGGGTGCGCAGCACCATGAGCGCGAGAGTTCCCTGCCAGACATCGGTTTTTTCGCCCATCGCATGTTTCCTTCCGACCTCGTATTGCCAACCAATAGGAAGAGGGTACATCAACTTCTATGGGAATGCAATAGGAACAAGAGAAGGGATTGCTGCCGGCAGGATTTGCCAGAAGCGCAGATGGCTGCATATGGTAGGCTGGCGCCTGGTTTCCCGGTTTCCCTGTTTCTCGGTTTCCCGGTTTCTCTGGCTCGACACGTTTGCTTCGCGGAGGATTCCCTTGTTCAACCGACTCTTTGCTGCTTCACTGTTGCTCGGCTCGGCACTGCCGATGTCCGGGCAGAGCTCTGCCGCTCAGGACCTTGCGGCCTCCGCCGCGCGCCAGCTGCCGGCCTTGACGGAGACCTACAAGCATCTGCATGAAAATCCGGAGCTGTCCAAGCACGAAACCGAGACGGCGGCCTACGTGGCCTCAGCGCTGGAAAAGCTGGGCTATGCGGTAACGACCCACGTGGGCAAGTACGCGGACGGGACACAGGCCGAGGGAGTGGTGGCAATGCTCAAAAACGGCGCCGGGCCGCAGGTCCTGTTACGGACCGAGCTTGATGCGTTGCCGGTGGCAGAAAAGACCGGCCTGGACTATGCCAGTCATGCGACAACAACCAATGCGCAGGGGCAGACGATTCCGGTGATGCACGCCTGCGGGCACGACCTGCACATGACGGTCCTGCTGGGCGTGGCGCGCGAACTTGTGGAGCGCAGGAGCCAGTGGCACGGGACACTGATGCTGATCGGGCAGCCGGCCGAAGAGATGATCCAGGGCGCGGATGCGATGCTCCGGGACCACTTGTACGAGCGGTTCGGGCGGCCGGATTTTGTGCTGTCGGAGCACGACTCGAGTGACGTAGAGGCGGGAAGGATTACGGTGAAGGGCGGCCCGCTGCTGGCCAGCGCTACATCGATGACGGTGACGATCCGCGGTATTGGCGGGCACGGATCGGCGCCGCAGGCGGGCAAGGATCCGATTGTGCTGGCGGCAGAGTTTGTGCTCCTGGCACAGACGATTGTGAGCCGGCAGGTAGATCCGCAGCAGCCGGCGGTGCTGACCGTGGGCATGATTCATGGCGGGACCAAGAACAACATCATTCCCGACGAAGTGTCGATGGGGCTGACGCTGCGGACCTATTCGACGGCGGTGCGCGACCAGATTGTGGAGGCGGTTCGGCGCGAGGTCAAGGGGTTAGCGGAAGGGTATGGAATTCCTGCCGACCGCATGCCGACGGTGACGATTGATGAGAGCACGCCGGCAACCTTCAATGACGCGGGGCTGGCCGAGCGGGTGCGCGGAGTCGCCATTCGGGCGCTGGGCGCTGAGCGCGTCGGCGAAGCCAAGCCGATCATGGGCAGCGAGGATGTGGGCTTATTCACGCTGGACGGAAAAATTCCCGGCGTGATGTATTGGCTGGGCGCCTCGGACGCGGAGAAGCTGGCGGAGAGCCGCAAGACGGGCGTGCCGCTGCCGGGTCCGCATTCGGCGTTGTTTGCGCCGGTGTACGCGCCGGCGATTACGACCGGGGTCACAGCGATGACGGCGATGGCAATCGATCTGTTGCAGTAGGAGTCCGGAATCGGTTGGGCTGGCGGCTTCAGTAGATGAGCTTCAGGGAAAATTGTATCTGCCGGGAGGTGCCCGCGGTTTTGCTGATTTCGCCGAAGCCGGAGCCGTTGAGAATGTTCGCGGGCAGACCCATGTCGACGATGTTGAAGAGGTTGAAGAACTCTGAACGGAACTGCAGGTCGACGCGCTCAGCTCCGCTCCTGCGGCGGCCGAAAGGCGTGTCTTTGATGAGGGCGAAGTCGAAGTCGTAATACGCGGGGCCGCGGAAGCTGTTGCGGCCAAGGGTGCCGAAGACGCCCTGGTTGGGACCGGTGCCGCCGGCAACGTGGATGGGGATGGAGAAGAAATCGGCCGCGTTGCTGGCTCCTTGGCCGAAATAATCCGGACGGTTTGCGCGCGCCGTCGATAGATGCGGCTTGAGAATCTGGTCAGGACGGTCCACTCCTTCGGAGCCCGCGCCGGTTTGCTGAATTCCGGAGAAGACCGTGAAGGGGGAGCCGGAACTAAGGCTTGAGATACTCAGCAACTCCCAGCCGCCCGTTACTTTTCTCGAGATGGAGCCAAGGACCTGCGCACTGTCAAGATGTAAATCCTGGGCCAGGCTGAGATTGAAGCTATGGGTCACATCGAAGGCCGATGGTCCCTTCTCGGGACGCGTGTCGTAGGGGTTCTGCGAGTAGCCGGAAGCTACGGCTCCGGTAGAGCCTGTGCCGCCGATCACCTGGCTGGTGTCATCGATCGACTTACCCCAGGTATAGCTCGCCTGCAGGCCGGGACCGCCGTGACCCACGGATCCCGACAGCGAAGTTTGGAGCGCGTGATAGGTAGAGTGGGCATCGGCAACGATGACGTTTTCTACGCCGAAGCCGCCCATGACGTTGCCTGCCGTGTCGAACTCGGTGTGGGGCGCAAAAGCCGGCGAGGCGCCGGGGTAGGCGTTGGGAAAACTATAGCGCGGGAGCTTTTCCGCAGCAGTACCTACGTAGCTTGCGTCGGCGGTAAGATTGCCGATCTTGCGCTCCAGGCCTGCCGTCCAGGTGTAAAGGGTCCCGTTCCGGAAGGAGCGGTCGATGCCGCTGAGGTTGAGTGCGCTGACGACTCCGTTGGGAGTCAGTGCGGCCACATCTTGCTCGTAACGATTGACATCCATCACGGTATTGGGCGCCACGGTCGTTGTTTTCCCGGAAGCGAATATATTGACGCCTTGCGGGGTGTAGGTATTGGGTAGTTCGGCGGGAGTTAGTTGAAAGCCATAGTTGATGGGCTCGCTCGATGCCGAGAGCAGACGCGGATAGACCACAAAAGGCGTCGAGCCGGTAAGAAAGTTATCCTGCCAGATGTTGGGCGGTATCACGGTAACGCCGCCGCCGGCGTGCGCGGATAACTTGTTGGCAACTTGCCAGCCAGCCTGAACGCGCGGACCCCAGCCATTCCAATCGGTTTGATAGCCCGGCTGAGGATTGATGACAAACTCCTGCGCGCCGTTGGTAGTGAGAAAGCCGGAGGTACGATGGGCACGCTCGGTGATGGGACTATAGAGCTCCCAACGCAGGCCGTAGTCGAGGCTGAAGCGCGGCGTGATCTTCCAGGTGTCTTCTAGGTAGGCGTTTAAGTCGTTGCGACTGATGGCGGCAGGACCGATGTGCTGGCCGTTGGAGAAGTACGGCGGCGCAATCGCGACGGTGTAAGCGAAGGGACTGCCGGAGAGAAAACTGGAAAGCGTGTCAGGCAACGGATCGCCGGGGCTTAAGTTGTGTGTGCCGCTCGCGGAAGGAATAAATTCCGTGGCGTAGGCCGTGCCTCCGCCGAAATCGTACTCGCCGTCGGGGCTGGTGCCGAAGTAGGTTGTGTCGCGATTGAGGCGGGCTTCAAAGCCCACCTTGAAAGCGTGACTGCCGGTGGTCAAGGAGACGTTCTGGCGGCCTTGGAAGAGATTACCGTAGGCCTGCATGACGGAGCCGGCGGCGGAGTTGAAGGCTTCAAACAATCCGTCGTTGAACTTGACCGCGGGGTCAGTGGAGTCGGAGGTGGGAAAGCCGGGAGTGGAGCGGGTGATGCTGATCGAAGACTCAAACACCAGACGCGGAGACTCGGTGCGCGTGTAGGTGCCGACGACGTTGCGCTGGCGGTCAATGTATTGAATGCCGAAGGCCGGATCGATGGCCGTCTGGTCTGGATTGGTGGTTGGACCGGTGAGGTTGTCGAAGTTGAAGCGGGCAAAAAACTGATCTTTCGCGGAGATTTTGTGGTCCAGGCGAATGGAAAACTGATCGGCGTTGGTCGCGACTGCCGACGGTGTGGCATACGTATTTGCCTGATAGGAGCCGGCGGCGTAGTTGGGCAGCGGATAGCGCGCCAGAACCGCGGCGATGCCCGGGTCGACGGGGACCTTAAGGGTATCGACTGAGCCGTCCGGATAGGTGACGGTGTCGAGGCCGGTGCGTTCGGCGGCGGTTGGAACGGGCATCACCTGCGTGGTGCCGAGTACCTGGCGGAACCCTTGGTACTGCGCAAAGTAAAAGGTGCGTTTGCGGCCGTCGTAGACGTGCGGAATGAGAATGGGACCGCCGTTGGTCACCCCAAATTCGTTGCGGCGGAAAGGCGGAATGCGCCCAGGATAGGCGGGGGTGGCATAGTCAAAAAAGTTGCGGGCGTCGAAGGCGGAGTTGCGGACGAACTCGAAGAGGGAGCCGTGAAAGCCACTGGCGCCGGAACGGGTGTGGATATTCGTGAATCCGGAGGCGCCGCGGCCGATCTCTGCCGGCATCCAGCCGGAGCTCGAATCGATGCTTTCGACGGCGTCAACGTTGAAGTTGTTGAAGGTGGTGCCGCCCATCTCGGGATCGCTGATGTCGGCTCCATCCATGGCGAAGGTGGCCTCCACGCCGCGCTGGCCGTTGATGGCGAACTGCTGGGTAAAGTTGGTGGCACCGTTGGCATCGGTCATGGTACCGGCGGCCAGCAGCAGCAGTGTGGAGAAATCGCGGCCATTCAGGGGCAGTTCACTGACGGCCTGGCCGGAAAGTTGCTCACCGCCCGTCGCGGCCTGACCTTTGAGCAGGGCGACGGTGAGCTCTCCGCGTCCGGAGAGGGTGAGCACGACCGGAGGTGTGGCTGAGGCCAGATCGATGGCCTGCGTGTAATCGACGGTGTGGCCATCAGCCCGCACGGTGAGGTGGTAAGAGCCGGCAGGGAGCGAGGCAAGATGGAACTGGCCATCGGAGCTGGTGTCGGCTTCGGCGTGCGCGCTGCTGCCGGTGAGCCGAACCTTGGCTCCAGAGATGGGAGCCCCGGCGGCGTTGCGCAGGAACCCCTGCCAGGCAGGCGGACCGGGCTGCTGGGCCAACGCCGCAGCCGGGGAAAACGGCAGCACAGCCAGCAACAACAGAAATGCGTTTGCAATGGATTGGCAGATTGAGCTGGGCAGCCAGCACCTTCGGTTCAATGGGATCTTCACAGGAACTCAACCTTCGAGGGGATATGCGTTGCCTGGGGCGACCGAGCGCAGTTTCAACAATTCATTTTTCCGGGACGTATTGGATTATACCGATTTCCCCGCCGAAAACGATTGCGCAAAAGCAGAGGTCGAAGAAGCCGTGCGATTCAGATCTCGACGCTCGGAAGCCGTGCAAGGGGTCCTTTTGCTGAGGAATAAGACACTCAGCCTCCCGGGTTTTCAAACAGGAGACGAATCGAGACTGCCCGAACCGCGGTCCGTAGCGGTCTGCGTTCCCTACTCGGGTTGCGTTCCCTACAATAGATACCTGCAGATGGATACCTCAGACGACATTGCGCATGCCGAGCAAACCGCGGGCACCGACACGATTGCCGCGGTTTCAACGCCCCCTGGCCGCGGCGGCATTGGGATTGTGCGGCTGAGCGGCACAGATGCGACAGCGATCGTCACCGAACTGGTGCGTCTGCGGCGTCCGCTCGAGCACGGGCGGCCACAGCTTGTGGACGTGCTCGATCGAGAGACTGGCCAGCCAGCGGCGCGCGATGCAGCACGCATCGACGAGGCGCTGGTCACCTGGTTTAGGGCGCCGAATTCCTACACGGCCGAGGATGTGGTGGAGATTGCAGCGCATGGCTCCCCGGTGGTGATGGAGCTGCTGCTCAGGGGAGCTCTGGGCCGGGGCGCGCGGCTGGCCGAGCCGGGGGAGTTTACGCAGCGGGCGTTTCTGGCCGGACGGCTGGACCTGACCCAGGCCGAAGCGGTGCGCGACCTGATTGAGGCGCAAACGTTGACCCAGGCGCGCCAGGCCGCCACGCAGTTGGGCGGCGCGCTGAGCCGCCGTGTGGCTCCGGTGAAGACCGCGCTGGTAGAGCTGATCGCGCTGCTCGAAGCAGGGATTGACTTTGCCGAAGACGACATCGATGTGGCGGCGAAGAGCGAGATTGGGAGGCGAATTGATGAGCTTATGCCACCGCTGAGGGCGCTGGCGGCTTCCTTTGCGCGCGGGCGGATCGTGCACGATGGGCTGACCCTGGCGATTGTGGGGCGGCCTAATGCCGGCAAGAGCTCGCTTTTTAACCGTCTGGTGGAGCGGGAGCGGGCCATTGTGACGGCCACGCCGGGAACGACGCGCGACCTGGTGACGGAACGGGTTTCTCTGGATGGAATTCCGCTGGAACTGGTGGATACGGCCGGCTTGCGTGAGGGGCTGGAAGAAGCCGAACAGCTGGGCATTGCGCGGAGCCGCGAGGCGCTGGCCGATGCGGCGCTGGTGCTTGTGGTGCTGGACGCGACTCAGGCGCTGAACGAGGAAGAGCACAAACTGTTGCGGGCGGTCAAAGGCCGTCCCGCCCTGGTCATCCACAACAAGTGCGATCTGGCGGAGCCAGTCGGGCTTGATGAACCATCAACAGTGGCCGGCGGTGGAATACCGCTGCGGATTTCCGCGCTGACCGGGGAAGGAATTGGCGCGCTGCGCGAGCGGATTGTGGCTCTGGCTACAGGCGGCGCCGCGGCCGAACCAGGCATGCTGACCAGTCTGCGCCATCACCAGGCGATTGGCACGGCGCTCTCAGCGCTCGGTGATGCAACGGTGGCAAATGCCGGGGGGATTCCGCACGAGATGATTCTGCTCGATCTCTATCGCGGACTTTGGGCTCTCGATTCGCTGACCGGGCAAACAACGTCGGACGATATTCTGAATTTGATCTTTTCGACATTCTGCATTGGGAAGTGATCCCGGTGGGGCGGCATGCTGCTCGGTTTTTCATAGAAGCAGATCGTGTCGCCCGTAAGACCGCCGCGAACGGCAACGATTCCGATTTGGCGGCCCGGGTCGATTCCCATATTAGAATGAATTTTCAGTGACCAAGCGTCGAACCAAGCCCCGAGCCAAGCCGCCCGTGTCACCGCAAAAGTCGCCCGCGCTCTCGGGCGCGCGTCCCGATCTGCTGATTTATCTGGCGCTGCTCCTGGTAACTTTCGCGGTCTACGCCCAAGTCCGCGACTTTGATTTCGTCAACTATGACGATGTCGATTACACCACCGGCAACCTGAACGTCCGGCAGGGGCTCACTGCGCAGGGGCTGAAGTGGGCTCTGACCTCGCGCGACACCGGCAACTGGGTCCCGCTCACCTGGGTTTCTCACATGCTCGACTGCCAGTTCTTTGGCCCGGATAGCGGCTGGCACCACCTGCACAACGTCCTGCTGCACGCCCTGGCGACCATCATGTTGTGCATTTTTCTTGAGCGGGCGACAGGCACACGCTGGCGCAGTGCGTTGGCGGCGTTTTTATTTGCATTGCATCCGCTGCATGTGCAGTCCGTGGCTTGGGTGGCCGAGCGCAAAGACGTGCTTAGCGCCTGCTTCTGGTTCCTCACTCTGTGGCTGTATGTTCGATATGCGGAGCGCCCCGGCACGGGCCGATATCTGGCGGTTGCTTTGAGCTTTTGCCTGGGATCGATGGCCAAGCCGATGATGGTCACTCTGCCGTTCGTCCTGTTGCTCCTGGATTACTGGCCGTTGGCGCGTTTAGGTCAAAGGGGTCGTAAAGCCATTTGGGAGAAACTCCCGCTTCTGGGGCTTGCTGGCGCCGCCGCCGCCATCACCTACTTTGCGCAGAAACATGCCGGCACGGTGAATCCTCTGCCGCTCCAGGCCCGCCTGGCAAACGCAACACATTCCTGCGCGCTCTATATCCTCAAAACATTCTGGCCGGCGCGGCTGGCGGTTTTCTATCCGTATCCGCGCGACTTCGCCTTTTTACCGGTTCTCGCCGAGGGGTTTCTGTTGGCCGCCGTCACGACGGGTGTAATCGTGATGCGCCGCCGCGCCCCGTACCTGTTGATGGGTTGGAGCTGGTTTGTGGTCACGCTGGTTCCGGTCATAGGCCTGGTGCAGGTGGGGGCCCAGGCCCACGCCGACCGCTATATGTACATCCCCATGGTGGGCCTTTTGGTCATGCTGATATGGGGTGCAGCGGAAATCCTGGAAAAGCTGCGGGCTAAGAGGCTGGCAATTCCCCTGGCCGCCGCAGCCTGCCTGGCCTCAGCCGTGCTGAGTTGGGTCCAGGTCGGATATTGGCGCAACAGCGAGACACTGTTCCGGCACGCACTGGCAGTCACCAAGGACAATTCCGTGGCCAATCACAACCTGGGCAGCTACCTGATGTCCTCCGGGCGCCTGTCGGAAGCTCTCCCGTATCTTGAAACTGCAGTGCGCATCGATCCCGATTCCGCGCCTGCGCGGACCGACTTGGGCACCGCGCTGGGCAAGATGGGCCGCCTGCCCGACGCCATCGCGCAATTGCAGATCGCCGTGAGCCTGTGGCCGGATGCGCCTAAACCCCACATCAGTTTGGGCACCGCCCTGGCGTATGCCGGACGTCTGCCCGAAGCCGCCACCGAATTTGAATCCGCCTTGCGCATTGACCCCAACGATGCCGTAGTGCAGAGCAACCTCGGCATGGCGCTCTCCGGGATCCCCGGCCGCCTCCCCGACGCGCTCCGTCACCTGGAAGAAGCCGACCGCCTGAGGCCCGACCCGGAGCTGGAGGAGACGATCGCGCATCTGCGGGCAGTGCAGCAGTGAGCTGACGGCGGGACAAGCTCCTCGCAAAGGTGTCTTGGCTTCCCATTCATTGCGAGGAACTTCGTCTTGCTGGCGGTGGCGGCCGACTGCTGACTGCTACCACGCGCGCGATTCCAACACCACACCTTCCCGAAGGCCGATCGGGCTCGCATTCTGTTTGTGCTGAATGTGCCCGGCGAATATCACTTTGCAGTGCAAAGTACTGTCATCCGCCGCGTGAGCGACTCGGGCATTCTGGCGATCCCGACCGGCCTGACCAGGCTCGCTCTCGGTTGCGCATGAGATCGGTCGCGATCCGACTGTGCGCTATGGATCGTAAACCTTGAATCAGGGCAGCTCGCTATGCCACACCAGCATTGCGGGAGCCGTGGCAATCTTTCAGAGCTCGACAGGTCTTGCGGACAGTACCCTTACGTGACTTTCCGCCCTTGGGTGGCGAAACGCGGCACGCGGCGAACGCCAAATTTGTGTCCGACGAAACTCGCTGTCGTCGCCAGTACGCCCCAGCCGTACTTCAAGCTACGCCAGAAGCCAATCGAAGAAGCCTCCTTGAAGTATTTCGTTGGGCAAGAGATTTCGCCAATTCTGAAACCAAATATCACGGCCTGCGCGATCATTTGGTTGTCGAAAACGAAATCGTCGGAGTTCTCGAGCAGCGGAAGAGTCTCCAACAGCTTCCGCGAGAAGGCGCGGAAACCAGTGTGGTACTCCGACAGTTTTACGCCCAAAAACAGATTCTGAAACGCCGTCAGCAGACGGTTTGCTACGTATTTGTAGCGGGGCATGCCGCCTCTCAGTGCCCCGCCGCCCAAAATCCTGGATGCCAGAACCATGTCGTAGATGCCGCTTTCAATCATTCCCGCCATCGCGGGAACCAGTAACGGCGTGTACTGGTAGTCGGGGTGCAACATCACAACAATATCGGCGCCGGCTGTCAATGCCTCGCGATAGCACGTCTGCTGATTGCGTCCATAGCCATAATTCGCGTCGTGGATGAACGTCCGCACGCCTAGCTTCTGCGAGAGCTCTGCGGTCTCGTCGGTGCTGGAATCATCTACCAGGATCTTGATATCGACCATGTCGGAAAGCTCTCGCACGGTCCTTTCCAACGTCTTTTCGGCGTTGTATGCCGGCATCACTACCGCGATCCGCTTTCCATTAATCACGATTTCGACTCCCGCAGACCCGAACGCATCTTCGATGTCCTAAGATTCCGGGCGAGAGCGTCAAGAACGCCGCCCCAAAAATTGGCTGAGGGACACGGGCATGGATTCCAAATCAAGGGAACAGGTCACCGTCAGTGTACTCTCGAAGACAAAAAATGCAGAGCCAAAGCCTTGCCCCTCCAAGGCAATTGCACTTGGAATTTATTACTACCTCGATTCATTCTTGGTTGATTTATAGGGAAATCGACGCCAGGCGAAGTGCAAGAAGTCACAGCCGAGGAGTGGATCTCCAGCAATCACCTGCTGCAGGACGCTCGGATCTGGGAGCGATCGATACCAATGCCTTTTTTATCAGGAGTGCCTCTCGCTCCTCTGTGCAAAGCGCGAGATCGTGAATCTGGATTACGCGCGGGAGCGACTGCTTGAAGAACTCAACCCCAGAGAGTTGACCCACGAGCGCACCAGTTGGCCAGCAAAAGCGAGTGCCGACCGTAGGCAGTTGTGCCCAGACTGATCGAAGCGTCGAATCATCGCTGGGAACAGCTGGCGCTATGCGAAAAAGACACCGACCGCCTGTCACCGAACGGCGAGAGCTGATTTCATCCTTCCAGGTTTGGGCTTTCCACTGGCATTTCCGTTTGGGTGCGGCACTTTTAGATTTTCCTATTTCTTTTAAATTCAGGGTCTGCTCGCTGGCGCGAGGGCAGTTACGACTCTGCTTTTTACCTGATGATTTTCAGACTGCTGCGAGGACTGGGTCGGGATGAGCGGACCACAGGCAAAACGACCATCGGTACGTAATGTTCGATAGCGTGCGACGCATGATTGCGTGTGCAGTCCGGTTCCTTGTGCAACTTCCAATAAGCTTCAAAATCATGACTGGAGCGCAGAGCGCGTAAGCGGAAGACGGCTTCGGCGTCGCTTAAACTCCAACATGCCCCGTTAAGATTCTTCCGCCTCAACCAGATGACGGCATGCACCTTCAATGAGCCCAGTAGCGATGGGCACGCTGTCAGCCCGCGCCTTGTCCTACTGCATATGCAGCGAGTAATTAAGGAAGTAATCTGCACAGTGGTCAACCGGCCTGGCGCTCGGCAGCGGCCTAGGCTCTGAGCGCGGCACTTCGGCGGATGCCCGCCTTACCGCGCAGGATCTCCACCAGGTGCGCTCGCACCCAGCGATCTTGTGCTGCCTGATTATCATGGAAAAGGGCCAGTGATGCCTTCCAGACACACTGCGCCACATGAAGGAAATCCACGATGATGCTTGATCGCCCTCCTTATAGTTCGGGACTCCCCTGGGACTCTAGGATCCATCCCTCGTCCGAAAGTCCCGTTATATTAGGTCATTAGTACGCAATTTCGACATTCTGCATTGGGAAGGGATGTTGGGCGGGGCAGTATGCTGCTTGGTGGCGCCGTCGCGCAGTTGAGGGAGAGGGGAACGATGATTCGATACGGATTGCTGGGGTTCGGGCATCATTGCGAGAAGCGGCTGGTGCCGGCGTTTCCCGGGGCAAAGGGTTCGGTGCTCGTGGGGATCTGGCGCCGGGATCTGGCCAAGGCCGGAGAGAATGCGCGCCGGTATTCGATTCAGCATGTGTTCGCGACCTCCGAGCAACTGTGCGCTTCGCCGCTGGTCGATGCAGTTTTTGTAACCTCTCCTGATGCGCGGCATTTGCCGGATGTGCTGCTCGCCTTGGCGCATGGCAAAGCGGTGTTGTGCGAGAAGCCGCTGGGAATGAATGCCGATGAGGTGAAGCAGATGCTGGCTGCGGCTGAGGCTGCCGGGCATCGGCTGGGGGTGGCGCAGAATTTGCGCTACAACCGCAGCCTGGAGGTGATAAGGGATTGGATTGCCGAGGGGCGGATCGGGCGGCCGCTTTTGGGGAATGCGCAGTTCTGTTTTCCGGCTGAAGCGAGCCCGCGGCAGTGGATCTACGACCCGACGCTGGCGTGTGGCGGACCGATTGGCGATGTGGGGATTCATTGCATTGACGCATTGCGCTTCGTGCTCGACAGTCAGGTGGCCCAGGTGAATGCACTGGCACGGGCAGATGAGCGCTCTCGGCCGCTGGAGGCCTATGCCGCCATCGGGCTGGACTTTGCCGGCGGGGCGATGGGCACGGTCTCTGTGAGCACCCGCGGCGTGTATCGCTCCGTCCTTGAGGTGACCGGGGAAAACGGAACCATTACCAGCGAATACGGGCTTAGTGTGGACAGGCCGGTAGACGTGGTGCTGTGGCGGTCGGGAAAGGTTGAGAAGAAGCGGACGGTTTCCAACCGGGATGGGTATACGCGGATGCTGGACTCATTCTCGGAATGGGTCGAAGGACGCGGAGAATATCGCGCCACGGCCCGGGATGGCCTGCACAACCAGCAGGTGCTCGATGCGGCGTATGCGAGCTGGAGGACGGGCGCGCGGCAAACGCTCGACGAACTGGATCGAGGGATTGAAGGGAAATCCTAAGACACCCCCCCGCTCGCGAGGAGCAATGCGCGAGGCTCTTTTAGCGCGCCGGCGTGAGGGTCGCGGCCTGGGCGCGTTCCGCGGCCGCGTCGGCGGCGCGTCCCTGGCGGTCATAGGCGATAGCCAGCTGGGAGTGGGAATCGGCGAAAGTGGGGTCGGCGGCAATGGCTTCCTGGTAGCGGGCGATCGCGTCCGCTATTTGGCCTTTGAGCAGCAGCTGGTTGCCCGCGTTCACGGCAAAGTTGGCCTTCTGGCGGTTGACCGCGCCGCGCGCCAGGTCGGCGCCCTGGCGGCGATAGTCCGCGGCCTGGAAGCGGAGCTGGTTGGCCTGGGCATGGAGCTGATCGGCTTTGGGCTGGTCGCCGGCCTCTTCGGCCGCATCGGCAGCTGCGCTGTCGGCGCCGGCCTGCTCGGCGAGTACGGCGGCGAGGGTCACGCGGGGGCCGGGCTGCCCGGGTAGGAGCGGAATCGCCTTCTCGAGAGCGTGGCGGGCTTCGTCGAGGCGGGAGTCCTGCTTGAGAGTGCTGCCCAAAATGGCCCAGGCGTCGCCATTGTCCGGCCGCAGGGCTACGGCCTTGGTCAGTTCGACGACAGCCTGATCGAGTTTGCCCGTTTGCATGTAGAGGATGCCGAGGGTGTACGGGGGGTCCTGCAGGGTGGGATCCATTTGGCCGGCGCGGGTGAGCTCGGCGATGGCGTCGTCCATGCGGTCTTTGAATTTATAAGCCATGCCGAGGTCGTAGTGGAGCTGGGAATCGTTGCCATCGAGGGCGAGGGCGGCCTGGAAATCGGAGATGGCTTGATCGAATGCGGAGAGCTGGATGTGGGCGACGCCGCGGTCTTTGAGCAGAGTTGCGTCGGCCGGGGAGAGGGCCTGGGCCTGCTCGAAGTAAGTGAGCGCATCTTTGGCCTTGCCGGTAAGGGTGAGGGCGAGGCCAAGATTGATGAGGATATTTGCGTTGTGGGGATCGTGCTGGAGAGCTTGCTGGAACCAGGGAATGGCTTCCTGCTGGCGGCCCTGGCGCTGCAAGACCATGGCCAGCTCGTTTTGAACGCCAGGAAGATCAGCTTTGAGCTCTGCGGCCCGTTCGAGAGGGGCGGTTGCAGCGTCGTCGCGGCCAGCCGCTTCAAGGGTGCGTCCGTATTCAAACTGGGCGAGCGCGTTGCCGGGGTCGGCGGAGACGGCCAGCTCGAGGGAGGCAAGCGAGGCGTCGATTTGATGAAACTGACGCTGGACGATGCCGAGATGGATGCGCGCCGGGAGATAGGTATTGCTGATGGAGAGAGCGCGCTCAAAATCGGGCAGGGCCGAGGTCCAGTCAGCGGATTGGGCATAGAGGGAACCGAGGTCGTCAAAGACGTCTGCGGTGGCGGCGCCTTGTTCGACGGCGGCTTGAAACATCCGGATGGCTTCGGACGATTTTCCGGAGATGGCCAGGGCTCGGGCGTAGGCAGCGAAGAAATTGGCGTCGAGCGGGGGCGCGCCGGCTTGTTCGGAGGCCTGATAGGCCGCGCCGAATTGGAGCAAAGCGTTGGCAGGGTCCCCGGCTTTGGCATAGGCCTGCGCCAGGTTGGCCTCGATGGCTTGATCGCCGGGCCGGAGATTGAGTGCGGCTTGAAGCTCGGGGACGGCTTCGGCAGCCTTGCCGAGCTCGGTGAGGACTTCTCCCAGGGCCAGGTGACCTTCGGGAATCTGGGGAGCGAGGCGGGCGGCCTGGGCAAACTGGGCCCGGGCCTCGGCAAGGTTGCCGGCTTGGAGGGCGGCATAGCCGGCGCGGAAGGCCTCGTCTGCCTGCTTGAAAGCATCGGGCATCTGCTGGGCCGGGGACTGTGCAGCGAGAAGGCAGTGGATGAATGCGATCAGGCTCAATGCAGTCAGACGGAGGCGAGGGACGGGCATGATCTATTTTCCCGCCGGCTGGGGCTGGCCGTTGTGCTGCAGGTCAACGACTAATCGGAATTCGCGGTTGGCCTCTTCCAGCTGACCGGTCGCTTTGTAGGCCTGGCCGAGGAGGTTATGCGTCAAGTAGCTTGAAGGGTCCATTTTGACGGCGTGGTCCAGGTAATGCAGGGCCTGAATCGGCTGTTTGAGCTTGAGAAAAGTTTCTCCGAGCAGGATGTAAGGCGCGGTGGCATTGGGTTCAAGGAGCACGGCGCGATTCAACGCTTGCTGGGCCTGGTCATATTGCTGGCTGCGCAGATAGGCATCGCCGAGCCGGTCATAGAGGAGGCCGTCCAGCGGGTTGATTTTGCGCTCGGCCTCGAGCTCGGCAATGGCGGCGGAAACGTCGCCCTTGGCCAGGTCGACTTCAGCCAGCAGCTGATGGGCGAGGGGCAGAGCCGGGTTGATCTCGAGCGCCCTGTGCGCCTGCTGGGCGGCCTGGGCGGCGAGTTCTCGGCGCAGAAACAGGCGCGCGGCGAGCAGATAGGCCTCGGCTGAGTCGGGAGCAAAGCCGTATTGAGTGGCGAAGGCATGGCGCGCATCGTCGTACCGCTGAACGTCCGCGTAGCAAAGCCCGAGGACATATTCCGGATCGATGTTGGCGCGAAGAACGGTGGCGTGCGCCTGTTCAAGGAAGGGCAGAGCCTCCGGCGAGCGGCCCACTCGGAACAGGCTGACGCCGCGCATCTCGACGGACTCGCGGTCCGCCGGGTCCTGCCGGGAGGCTTTGGCGAAGGCATCTATGGCGCGGGCGAAGTCCTCTCTCTGATAGAAGATGATGCCGCGCAGGCGTTCAACGCCGGCAGGTTCGGGGCTCGCGGCGGCTAACTGATCGAGAAGCGCCATGGCTTTGTCGAGTCGGCCCTGGGCGGCGAGATTTTGAGCGGTTTCAAAGGGGGTGGCCGGAGTGGGATCCGTTCGAGATGGGCTCTTGGGGCTTTCCTCAGCCTGGCCAAGGGCGGCGAGGGGAAGAAACCCGAAGATGAGGGTGGCGAAGAGGACGCGCTTCATAGCTGGAGCCTAGATTCTGGTGAGCCGAAGGCTGGTCGCAGGCGCCGGGGGCCCGATACTCGGCCTGTGTGACGGTACAAACGAACAACCGGCCGCGTCGAGAGACCGGGACGAAAATCGGAGCTTCGAGCAGGCCGACCATCGGGGGCGAACGCCCCACTTGATTCTCTGCACCTTGGGGCACGACCAAAGCGTTGCCCTTTCATCAACCAGGCTTTCCTTACGGGCTGTTCACCGTTGATTCCTTCCTTGCTGTTCCCTATTTTCTCAAAAGTCGCCTGGAACTGGATCTGTTTGAGAACTCTGGTGCGGCGTTGGCGGGCAAAGGAAGAGGGGAGCCGAAGCTCCCCTCAAGGTGGATTGCGGCTCCTTCGCGCAATTAGAACTGGACGCGGAGAGAGAATTCAAGCTGACGAGGGCCGAAGTCCTGGCTCTGGCCATACCCCTGGCCGCCGGTGGTGATGGTGCCGACAGACTCAATGTTGCCGCCCGGGTTGCCCGAAGTGATGTGGTTAAAGACGTTGAAAGCGTCAAAGCGAAATTTGACTGCGACCTCTTCATGGATGGTGACCTGCTTGCTTGTGGCCATGTCGGAACCGAAGAAACGTGGTCCACGATAGGTGTTGAGACCCACGTTGCCGAAGTTGTCCAAGCCGGGATTGACGAAGAGGCCGTCGCCCAACGCGTGCTGCGCATAGAAAGTGCGGGTGCCAACTCCGGTGGCGCTGGGGACGAAGGGTGTGAGATGGGTGGCCAACCGCCCTGTGGCGCTTGGATCGCACGGACCATTGGGGACGTTGGAACCGCATTCGGTGTAGGTGAGGGTGAAAGGCAACCCCCCAGACCAGGTCGTGGTGCCAGCCAACTGCCAACCGCCGATGAGCGCATTGGTGAGGGCGTTGACTCCGGGAGCAAACTGCCTGCCTTTGCCGAAGGGCAGGTCATAGCTGCCATACGACGTGATCTGCTGGGCGCGAACGTTGGTGTCGCGCTGGTGGGTGAGCGAGTGGCTCCAGGTGTAATAACCGGAAGTCTCATCAAAAGCACTGGCCCACTGGTAGTTGGTCGTGATGGCCAGGCCGTGGCTGATCTGCTTGGCAAGCGTGACCTGCATGGCGTTGAATTCAGTGTTCTGATCGGAGCCTCGATAGGCAATCTGGTCTTCCCATCCGCACATGCCGGGGGTCACGTTTGGTTCGGCGGGGGTTGTGTAGTTGGGGTCCGAGCAGGCTGGCAACTTGGCTGCATAGTAGCGTTGCAGGAGGTTGGTCACGTCCGTTCCGCCGGTTGCAGATACACCCGTTCCCATGGCTGAGACGGTCGTGGTGGGGACGGTCGGATCGAAGTGCAGGGCCTGGCCATTGAAGCTGCTGGCGCCGGGCAGGTTGGGGGTCGATTCGTTGGGGTTGGTGCCGTTACTGTCGCCGTCACCCAGGGTATGAGTTCCCTTGTTGCCCACGTAGGCGATGGTCAAGGCGAGAGTTGGAGTCAAGGAGCGCTGCAAGGCGAGATTCCAGGCGTCGATCGTGGGGAAGTTAAGCGGGTTGGGTCGGGAACTGGAGCTGACCGAAGAACCCGGGTTGGGCAGCAGGCCATTCGAAGGAACCGTGACTGGCGTGTAAGGGGTGGGACCGACTGAGAGATTAAAGGCAGGGGTAATGGTGTTGGGCGCTGCGATGGTCTGGTTGGCCAGAACAGGAAGGTTCTGGGTAACGGTGTGGCCGAAGATGGATCCGAAGACGCCGGTGTCAAAACTGCGTCCATAACCGGCGCGAATGACAGTCTTGGGGTCAGGCGAGTAGGTAATGCCGACGCGTGGGTCAAACATCTTCTTTTTGTCGATGTTCCAGCCGAGGTCGGAAGGAATGCCGCCAATGCCGGCGACGTGGAGATAGCCATCGGTGATGTTCAGCAAGGATCCGTTGCCCGGACCATTGACGGACTCGGGGAAGTAGAGCTCCCAGCGAAGGCCGAGGTTCACGGTCATGTTCTTGGTGACCCGCCAGGTGTCTTGACCGTAGAAGAAGGTGCGCTTCTGGAATTCCTTGGCGTTGGTGGAGGTCGATACGAAGCGGTTGAATGCCGTCGAGCCGGATACCGGCGCAACATCTCCCAGCAGGAAGGTGGCAAGACCCAGGCCGCCGGGTGTGGTGAGACTGGGATTTTCCGTGGGACCCTCGCCAAAGTTGAGCAGGCCGGCGCGATCGTTGTCCGAGGGCACGCGCAAGTTGCGGCCGTAGCGCAGGTCGGCTCCGATCTTGAAGGTGTGATTGCCTACGATGCGGGTCCAGTTGTTGACGATCTGGAACTGATCTTCCCGTTGGATGAGCGGGCAGTTGCAGCGGTTTACATTCAGACCATCGCCGAATACGCCGCCGATCGTGTTGCCGGAGTTGCCTTGAGTGCCTCCCAGGCCTCCTGGCAGATTGCCGATAAAGAAGCCCGGCGAGCCGGAAGTGATATTGCCGCCGATGTTGATGCCCGGAATGCCCAGCGTGTCAGCAAAGTTGACGCCCTGATCATGCTTGTCGTCGGCAATGTTATAGCGGAAGTAGCCCAGACGGAAGTCGGTGAGCAGCTTGGGGCTGATGGCGATGTCCATGCCCGCAGCGTCACTGTCATTGGCGCCGATGGACTCGCCGCCGTAGTTGCCAAGGCCGAAGCCCGGACCACCTGCCGCACCGAACATGACCTGGCCGGTCAGCGTGTCGGTAAAGCGGGAGAGGCGCTCGAAGATGTGGGCCTTTTCGTTCAGGTTGTAGTCAACGCGCTCGGTCCATTGATTGCTGTTGAAGGCGCCCGAGCCGGATTCGTCGAAGTTGCTGTCCAGGCCGCCGACAGAGCCGCTGGCGTTGGGGACGATGCCTGTGGTGTAGGGCTCGAGGGCGGTGAGCAGCGCCAAAGCCTGGGGCGAAAGCAGAGCGGTCGGGACTACATTACACGGGAAGGGTTGACCCACGGCGCCGCTCGAGCCGCAGCCCGGTGCGACCGCAGTACCGGTGTTGTTGTAGATGATACCGGCGTTGCCCAACTGGGTTTGGTATTCGCTGAAGTCCGCCCCGGGAATTCCGCTGGGGCCCGTCATCTTGCCGAGCGCGGTTTGCGTGAGCAGGTTGGTTGGGAGCGTGTCCACGGCGGTGTTGCCGACGACCTGGCGTTGTCCTTCGTAGTTGAAGAAGAAGAAGGCCCGGTCTTTCTTGATGGGGCCGCCGATGGATGCGCCCAGGCGATTCTTGAGGCCCCCGGGGATCGAGCCTGGGGCCTGATCGAACGGATCGCGGGCCAGATTGGCGTTGCCGGTGCGGTAGTCGTAGACGCTGCCGTGGAAGCTGTTGCTCCCCGACTTGGTTTGCGCGGTCATGACGGCGGCAACGGCTTTGCCCAGTTCGGCGTCGAAGTTCTGCGTGGTGATCTTGGTTTCCGTGACCGCGTCCATCGATGGGTTGACCACGATGATGCCCAGGATCGGATCCTGGTTGTCGGCCCCGTCCAGCTCATAGGCGACGCCGCCGAATGCCTGGCCGTTGATCTGAATCTGCTTGGAAGCCTGCGGGTTTTCATCCGCGGCGTGCGAGAAACCGAGAATCTGCGCGCCGGGAAGCAGGAGCTGGAGGTTGGCGAAGTTTTGATCGCCGACCGGCAGGTCGGAAACCTGCTGCTGATCGAACACCGTGGATACGTCGGTGCTCTCGGTCTTCAGTTGCGGCAGGGCATCGGCGTTGACCTCCACCGTGGTTTCCGAGGCGCCCACCTCGACGGTGGGGTCGATACGGGGGGCGGTGTCGGCTTCGACCTGGATGCCCTTGGTCTCAAAGGTCGTGAATCCCTTGGCTGTGACTTTGAGGTCGTAGACGTCCGGGATCAGGTGGGGAACGCTGTAGTCGCCCGAGGCGTTGGAGATGACGTCAACGGTCGTACCCTTGGACTCGTCTTTGACCGTTACCGTTGCGCCAGCAACGGCTGCCCCGGTCTTATCCGTCACCGTGCCGAAGATCGATCCGTAGACTGACTGTGCTTGGGCGGGCACAGAGACGAGAAGGCTCGTAGAGGCAAATGAAGCCAGCACGAGGGATGTGCGAAAAATCTTGTTCATGCGGTCTCCTGAAATTGCTCTTGCTTGATGTGTGAACTTGTGCTTGATTCACTTGCCGGGCAGGTTGGTTCCCGCCAGTCGGCGCGTAAAACTTGCCGGCCACGATGACCGTACAAGCTTGAAAAGGCCAGAGATGCCGCTTTCCCATGGAGAACAAATTGAGGAAGCTAAAAAAGGTACTCTCCGGAGTAGTCGAAACGATAGCAAGGGAATGTGAGCCTGTCAACGATCAAAATGGAAAAAAGTGGCCGTTGGAGCGTAAATACGACATGTCAATACTTGAAAACATTTACATTTTGGGCTGCGAAGAC
>DATDLS010000028.1:0-5000 GCA_036519195.1 Occallatibacter sp.
GAGCGGCGGGGGCTTTGGCGGCGGGCTTGGGCGCGGCCGGAGCGTCGGGGGCCTGCGGTGGGGGGGCGGGAACGCCTGACTTCAAGTTGTACGCGTCGACAATGGCCTTGCTGATGTCCGTACTGGGGCTGGCATAGAGGACAACAGGGGACTGCTGCTGACTGGCGCTGCCGTCGACGACCAGAGTGAATCCCTGCTGCTTGGCGTATTCATTCAGAACGTCGAAGACTTTGGTCGCGACCTTGTTGTAAACCTCGTTCATCTCCTGGGTCAGGTCATTCTGGGCATCTTCGGCAACCCGCTGGGCCTGTTTCTTCTTTTCCTCGACGGCCTTGGTCTTGGAGGCGCGATCGGCTTCGCTGAGCGTGCTGCCCTGGGCCTGGAGCTGTTTTTCGAGGCCGTCGATCTCATCGGCCATGGTTTTGAGCTGGGTGCGCTTGGGCTCGTACTTCTTCTGCAGGTCGGCGAAGTTGCGTTGGAACTCGTTGGTCTGGCCCACGGCGGCCTGGAAGGCGATGACGGCCACTTTGACCGGGCCGGCGGGGGCGGGGGCTGCCGCTGCAGCGGGAGCAGTTTGAGCGGCTGCACTGAGGGCAATGCCCGAGGCCAGCGTAAGCATGAGAGCAATGGAACGCTTCATTTGAATACAAAACTCCTTCGGAATTCCTGATTGGCGGGCGGCGCTTGAGCGCAGCACCGAACATGAGCCCCCTGAGAAACCCTACGTCCTTTGACGGGACTCGGCGCCGGATGTTGGGCAGAGACAGAAAAAGACGCCAGCGGAGACATCAGCAGGAACTGCTTGGATTATAGGGGGGCGGGGTTGGGGAGGTAAAGCGGGAATGGGTGAATTTCACGGCCGGTAGACAGATAGAGTTCAATCGGAAGGTGATCAGGCGGGACGCGTTCAGTGGCGGGTACACTCAGGTTGCATTCAGTGCGTGAGCAGGACTCGAGGGTGATCGTCCGCCGGCGCCCCGCATCATCCAGTGCTCTTTGAGGTTGAGGAAAGGGCTTTCGAAGAATCGAAACTCCGCCACGCGAGCGCAAGCCTGGATCCGAATGCGAGAACCGCGCCGACGAGGACGGCCTGTTTTTCGATGGCCAGAATTAAGTGGTGCCGGCCCGCCTCAAGCCGTAAACGAACCTGCCAGCGAGGATCAGTCAGAGCGGGTGGCGGATGCGTTGCTGCATATATGTGCCATAGCGGATGGGGCCAATCGATCGCAGCGGGCCGATGGGCATCACGCTCTAGGCGACGCTGTTTGCCTGAACCGCAGTGAAGATCAGGGGCCGCGAGAGAAGATCGACGGGGAGCTCAGCGCCCAGATAAATTTCCGGGCTGAATTCTGATAAGGGCGCTGTAAGAGGTGACCTGCCAGAGTGAACAGCGCCCCGAGTTATACGATTGCCAACGCATTAGGAAGGGCATTGGGTGCCGCGTGCAGAATGGACTGGCCGCGGGATCCGACCTAACAGAAGCGCGACCAGACTGCTCGAGAGCAGCGCATCAAGCCCGAACGGGGTTGCGCGAGAGAGCACCTCGCCGTCCAGCATCCATTGCAGAACAAGGTGCTCGATGGCGAGAGCCTGGGTCGGCAACGCGAATGTGTTGCGGCGCAGGCCCGGAATAGCTTGCGCAGGCGGCGAATCCGGAACACCAGCCACGGCCGCACAAGGTAAAACTGCTCTTCGACCCACAGTAACTCGAAGTGGCCGGGGTAGTCATGCTGTCATGCTCCGGATAGAAGCCGGTTTTCCGGCCTGACACGCCCAGCAACAAAGACGGAGTCGCCGCGGCTGGGCTCGAGGTTCTGGAGGTATCCCCCTCTGTTCCGCAACGGTGTAGGCAGCAAACGCAAGGGCCGTCCGATCATACGGACGGCCCTGTCGCTTGAAGATTGATTCGGCTAGAAGGTCGTAGAAACTGTGAAGCGGAAGGTCTTGCGTGGTTCGCGGAACAGGTAGCGGGATCCGTAGGCCTGGAGCGATTCTTCGTAGGTGTAGTCGCCAGCGCCACCGGGGGGGAACAGGCTGCGTTTGATCAGCTCTGCGGAGCAGCTGCTCACGTTGCCGCCAACGAGAACCGAGTTGCAAAAGGGTTGCTCGTAGAGGCGGAGGGGGTTGTATGCGTAGTAGATGCGGAAGGGCGCGTTGATGATGGGCATGATGACCGAGATCTCGGCGCCCAGCGACATGCGGGGCTCGAAGTTGGTTCCTTCGATCGGCCGGATGTTCGGCTGGAAGCCGACCTGCGATCCGGGGGTGCCGCCTTCGCAGGTGCCGTTATTGAAGACCGGGCAGCCATAGAGCGGCGCGGTGAGCGAGGCAAAGCCTTCAGGGCTCTGCTTTAACTGGCCATGGTTCAGGATCGTGTTAATGCCGAAGTCATCAAAGAACGAGAACATGACCGGTCCAGCGATGGGAATGCGGTACTCGGCGTTGGTGGTGAGCGATGTATCGCCACCGATGGAGGCGACGCCGTAGACGGGCAGCGGAACCATCACGCACTGGTTGAGCTGGGGATTGGTCGGATCACGCGGGACGCAGCTGCCGTCGGGATTGGTCAGCTGCACCTGGACGCGACTGGGGACCCAGCCGTAGGGGGTTGCGCCGCGGACATCAAAGCCGCGCAGTTCCCCTTCACCGCCGGAGTAGATGCGGTTGTTGGGCGGAGCGACATCGCCGCCGAAGCCCTGGACATAAGACAACTGTGCACGCACGCCGAGAACATTGCGTCCATTGGCCGAGGGCGTGAGGTAGTGCATGGATGTAAATTTCTTGTAGGCCACGGCCGGCGTGAAGTAGCGGACGTTGCCGCCGATGCCGGCGACCTGGAAGGCGGCGGTGAATTCCTTACCAGTGCGCGGGCGCAGGGGGTTGTTGATGGTGTTGTAAATGTAGGTGAACGATGCCGAGCTACTGATGATGCCCGCCAGTGGGTTGGAGCCCTGAATGCCGGACCGGAAGCTGATGGTCTGAAAGAAGGTCTGCGAGGCCGTGGAGAAGGCGGTAATGGAGGACTTGGACAGCGAGTAGGTCATGCCGACGCGCTGGAAAGTGTGCCGCTTGAGCGGATAGCTGAGCGATAAGGTCAGGCCGGTCGAGGCCTGGTTGTAATTCTGGGTGAGCGACTGCTGCGCCGCAGTCAAATTGGGAGAAGTACCGGTGGTGACCTCGGCAGCTTTGGCAGCGTTGAAGTCCTGCTTGTTGTTGAACAGCTGGAAGCCGAGGTTGAGCGGGCGGTTGCGCAGGTAGGGCTGGGAGAAGCCGAACACGAACTGGCGGCTCACATTTCCCAGGTTGCCTTGCAGGGTCAGCGTCTCGCCCAGGCCGAGGAAGTTGTTGGTCTGGTAATTGACGCCGAGAAAAGCGCCCGACAGACCGCTGACGCCGCCGTTGAGGCCGATGGAGTTCTTGCCCTTTTCCTTGACCTTGAGCAGCAGGTCGACGGTGCCGGCTTCAGCATCCTGGTGAGCTTCAGAATCTTCATCCACCTTGAGGGGATTGAAGTACTCGAGCTGGTTGAGGCGCAGCAGGCTGTACTCCCAGAGTTGCGAGTTGTAGACCGAGCCTTCGTCGAGCAGGAGCTCGCGGCGGATGACTTTGTCACGCGTGATGGTGTTGCCCTGGAACTCGATGCGGGAGACGTAGAAGGGCTTGCCTTCATCGATGTCGATGTCCATCGAGACGGTCTTCTTCTGGTCGTCATAGACGGGCTTGGGGATGGCGGCAAAGTTGATGTAGCCGAGCTGGCCGTAGGCCTTCTTGAGATTCTCCAGACCCTTCTGGAGGAGCGTGGCGTTGAACCAGTCACCGTCTTTGAGCGGGAAGGTGGCCCGCAGGGCCTTGGTGTTGCTGACGGCCTTGTTGCCGGTGAAGGTGATGGTGCCGAGGTGATAACGGTCGCCCTCTTCAACGGGCATGAGAATGTCGATACGCTTGCCCTTATTGGGGCGGAAGGTCAACCAGTTCAGGCCGCCCTGATCGCGGATCTGCGTCTTGGGCTCTTCCATGGCGGCGTTGGCATAGCCTTTGTCGCGATAGGCCTGACGCACCCGCTCGGTGTCTTCTTCCAGCTTGGACGAGTCGAAGGTCTGCGGGAACAGATCCTCAAAGAAAATCGAATAGGGAATGCCGATGGGCTTGAGGTTTTTCATGGCGCGGCGCAGAACCAGGCCGCTCAGATGCTGGTTGCCGACGAACTTGATGTTGCCGACCTTTACGGTCGGGCCTTCTTTGATGTTGAAGTTGACCTGCACGGAGGCCGGGGGGATGTCCTTGATGTCGAGCTTGACGACGGCAAACTGATGGCCGTGCTCGGCGAGGATCTCCTTGAGGACCGTCGTGGCGCGCAGGATCTTGGCCGGGTCGTACTGGCTCTCAACAGAGAGGCCGACCTTTTCCTTTTTGAAGCGGTCGAGAACGTCCGACTGCGAGACCGCGTTCAGACCTTTGTAATTAATCTCGCGGATCGTCGGTTTCTCTTTGACGAAGACGTCGAGGATGATTCCCTTCTCCGAGTCTTCGCGTTCGATGCGCAGGTTTTCGAAGTAGCCGGTATTCCAGAGCGAATTGAAATCGCGCTCAATCGAAATCGGATCGTAGGCGTCGCCAGGGTGGGTGAACAGGCGCGCGAGGATGGTTTCTTTGGGAATGCGCCGATTGCCGATGACACGGATGGAGTCAATGGTCTGGGCAGTCTGAGCGAGGGCCGCGCCGGCAGTAACAACCAGTGCCAGCAACAGGCCGAGCAATTGTGCGAACCGTGCCAGACGGCGGGGAGTCGGCATTCCGCGGGAGATGGAAGCGTGTTTGCTCTTTACGGGGCGGGAGCCCGACATTGAGCACATGTACTGGTGCGGGCCATAGTTCGCCTTCTGGTTCGGCTTCACGGGAAGAATATCGACACCCTCACTGCTGAAAAATCAGATCCTGCATCCCTGCATCGAGGAAAGATTGATTATATTTGACCGCAGCCACTGCGCCCAAACCAGGGG
>DATDLS010000029.1:0-6057 GCA_036519195.1 Occallatibacter sp.
GTCCACTACAGCTCCATCGCGTGCCCAGCCACCAACCCCTTCGCGCGCACCACAAACTCCTCCAGCCCCACGCTCCCCTGATCGCCCTTCCCGCGAGTCCTTACACTCACGGCACCGGTCGCCGCTTCCTTATCCCCCACAATCAAAACAAAAGGAACCTTCTGCAGCGTGAATTCGCGAATCTTAGCATTCATCTTTTCATTCCGCGCATCCAGCTCCACGCGCAGCCCCGCGGCCTCCAGCGTCGCCTTCACGTGTTCCGCGTAGTTCATGTGCTTCTCGCTCGAGATCGGCACCAGTCCCACCTGCACCGGCGCCAGCCACAGCGGAAACGCCCCCGCATAGTGCTCGATCAGCACGCCGAAGAATCGCTCCACCGACCCATACAGCGCCCTATGCACCATGAGCGGCTGCTTGCGCGTGCCATCTTCCGCGACGTATTCAAGCTCAAAGCGCTGTGGCAGGTTGAAGTCGAACTGCACGGTGGACAGTTGCCACAGCCGCCCCAGCACATCGACCAGCTTGATGTCGATCTTGGGCCCGTAGAACGCGCCCTCGCCCAGGATGCTCTTGAACTGCACTCCGCGTTTGGTCAACACATCCTTCAGCACCGACTCGGCGTGCTCCCAATCGGCGGCGTTGCCGACAAAATCGCCGGCCTTCTTTGGATCGCGCATCGAAAGCTCGACCCGGTATTCATGGAAGCCGAACGTCTTCAGCACCGCTTCGGCGAAGTCCAGGCAGCCCTCGATCTCGCTCACAATCTGGTTGGGCGCGCAGAAGATGTGGGCATCGTCCTGCGTGAAACCGCGCACCCGCAGGAGCCCGTGCATGGTGCCTGAGCGCTCATAGCGATACACATTGCCCAACTCGGCCAGGCGCACCGGCAGGTCGCGATAGCTGCGCGGCGAGTTCTTGTAGATGAGAATGTGGCCCGGACAGTTCATGGGCTTGAGCCGATACTCGGCATCGTCCAGCTCCATGGGAGTGTACATGTTGTCGGCGTAGTAGCCGTCGTGGCCGCTCACCTTCCACAGCTCGCGGCGCATGACATGGGGTGTGAAGACAAGGGAGTAGCCGCGCCGCAGGCACTCGTCGCGCATCCAGTCTTCCATGATCTTGCGGATCATGCCGCCCTTGGGGTGCCAGAAGATGAGCCCGGCGCCAGCCAGTTCCTGAATACTGAACAGGTCGAGCTGCTTGCCCAGCAGGCGATGATCGCGCCTGGCCGCTTCCTCCAGACGCGCGAAATGCGCATCGAGATCTTTTTGTGAGAAGAACGCAGTGCCATAAATGCGCTGCAGCTGCGGATTCTTCTCGTCGCCCAGCCAGTAGGCGCCAGCCAGCGAGAGCACCTTGAAGGCCTTCACGCGGCCGGTGGAGGGCACATGCGGCCCGCGGCAGAAGTCGACGAAGTTGCCGTTCTTGTAAAAGCTCACTTCAGAACCCGGCTTGGTAAATCTGGTCACGAAGTGGGTCTTCATGAAGTCGCCGTCGCGGCTGAATTCTTCGAGCGCCTTTTCGCGCGGCTCATAGATGCGCGCAAACGTTTCGTCGCGCGCCACCACCTCCTTCATCTTGGCTTCAATGGCGACCAAATCTTCCGGCGTGAAGTGGGTGGGGCGATAGAAATCGTAGAAGAATCCGGCATCGGTCGCGGGCCCATGGCCCAGCTTGGTCTCCGGGAACAGCTCAAGTACCGCGGTGGCCATCACATGCGCCGCAGAATGCCGGACAACCTTTAGTGCCTCTGGATACTTCTCAGTGATTAGCTCCAGGCGCGTATCGGCTGTGAGCGGCGTAGACAAATCAACCAGACGCGGCCCGGCAGTGTCTTCTGCGGAATACATGGAAGCTTCCGCTGAAGCGCCTTCAGAACTTGTGTCTGAAGTGGCAGTTTCGCTGAGCGTTGTCAGGCGTGCTACGACCGAAGCAGCAGCCAGGCGTGGAGAGATGGCGTTGGCGATATCGAAGGGCGTGGTGCCCACGGGCACTTCGCGAATGGCCCCATCGGGCAGGTGTACGGAAATTGTTTGTGCGCTCATGACGGGTTAAGAATCCAGGATGGCCGCGTAGAGGTGAAACGGCCAGCACTCTTTGAGGATAGAAGCACAACGCAGGGAGTGTCGAGCGGTCGAAGAGCCTTGAAACGGTAGTCGAAACAAAACAGAAACGGATATCCCACAAATTGGCTATCAGCGGCTGGCTCAGAAGACCGAGCGTCCTGCCGATAGAGGGATGGGCGGGATGCCGAATTCAGGAATACGTTGACTCTCTATACCAGAGAGTTCTGACAGGAGACAGGAGGAGGATGAGACCGATGCAGGTTTTATGCAAAAGCACCAATGGAAACGCTGAAATGCATTGCAGTGTTTGCGGGCAGGGATTCGTCATGTTCTGGGAGCGTCAGTCTCGTGCGGAACGTGTGGAAGCGATCCGCGAGGTACAGTTGACGCTGCGCCATCAGCACCGTAATCAGAAGGGTCCGGAAGCACATCCGAATGGCGGGTTCCTGGTTCCGGAATGGAACGGTTCCGTAGCAGCATCGGGCGCGGCCATTCTGGGCCATGCACCGAGTTGGGCTTTATAGGCTTCTGTCTGGGTGGGCAAGCGTTTCTTTCGAGTACGCGCAAGTCTGGAACTTGACTCAATTGAGCTCCGAAGGCGGAAGGGCCGGGAAAACAGGACAAGACGAGCTCAAGCAACCAAAGCTGAACCTGCAGTCTCAAGCGGAGCCGGAGAGCGCGCAGGAGACTGATCGTTGCAAAGGTTCTCTCGAGATGCCGGCCAGCGACTTCACCCTTTGAGGTCATCGCTGTCGGCATCTAATTTTTTAAGATCGTCGTATCCCTGGAAATTGAAAACGCGCCAAACTACCTACTTGGCCGTCTTCTCTTCGTGGTACTCCATCTCGGTATTGATCGCCCAGATGTTCTCCTTGCTTGTGACTCCGTTGACAATGTTCTCGACCGCCGTCATCGCCGTCAGCATGGAATGGTCCTGATTGTTGTATTTATGCATGCCGTTGCGGCCGACCAGGAACAGGTTCGGAATCGCATCCAGGTAATGGCGGATCAGGTCGAAGCGGTCATAGCTGCCAAAGTAGGCCGGATACGTCTTGGGCACGCGCACCACGTGTGAGTCTTCCACGTCTTCTGCTTTGAGAATTCCGATCTTGGCGATCTCGCCGATTGCGAACTGGGACATCTGGTCGTCGCTCAGTCGCCACAAATCATCGGTTTCGTTGCAGAAGTATTCAAGGCCAATCCACACCTTGCCGGTGCCCGCCACCAGCCACGGGCTCCAGTTGTTGAAGATCTGCAGTCGGCCAACGACCACATCCGGCTCCTGAATATAAATCCAGTTGTCCTTCAGCGGCGAGCCGTCTTTCTCCTTCACCGCCAGCTTGGAAGCCAGCAGGCCCACGGTAATAAAGTCGCGATACATCAGCCCTTCGGCCACTTCCACAACCTCAGGCGGAACGGTGGTTGTGGCTTGGAGAGCGCGCACCAGATCGCGCACCGGCATGGTGGAGAGGAAATAATCACCCGCGTAGCTGACCCGCTCACCGGCCTCGTTGACGCCCTCAATGGAAGCGATGGCATTGCCGGCACGGTGAATGCGGTCAATCTGAATGCCGAAGTGAATCTCCCCGCCAGCCGCGCGAACCAGATCCGCCGCATGCTCCCAAAGCTGGCCGGGCCCCAGCTTGGGATAAAGAAACTTCTCGATCAGTGAAGTTTCGGTTTGCTTCTGCCGAATGTCGCCGGAGGGTTTTCTGCTGAAGGTCTTCTTGAGGAAGTGGACGATGACGCCCTTGAGCGAGAGGCCTTTGATCCGCTGCGCGCCCCATTCGGCACTGATCTGGTCACAGGGCACACCCCATACCTTTTCCGTGTAGGACTTGAAAAAGGTGAGGTAGAGTTGTTTGCCGAAGCGGTTGATGATGAAGTCTTCAAGAGACTTTTCTTCCCGCTGCGGCAACACGGCCGAACGCATATAGCTCAAGCCGCAGCCAAGTGTGCGCATTAGCCCGAGATTGCGGAAGGTCGACGCTGTGAGGCTGATGGGATAGTCAAAAAAGCGGCGCAGGAAGTAGATGCGGCTTTTGCGCTGGCGGACAAGCATCACCAGGTCTTCCGTCTTCGGGTCGGGGGCTCGGCTAGCCTGTGGCATATCCCGCTGCTGGCCCTGGTAGCGCAACTGGCCGGCCTCACCAGTTCCAGCTTCTACCGGCATCATTTCCAGCCACCAGCGCATCACCCGGTCGGATTTGGAGAAGAAGCGGTGGCCACCGATGTCCATGCGGTTGCCCTTGTAGCGTACGGTGCGGGAGATTCCGCCGATCGCATGGCTGGCCTCGATGAGGATGGGCTTGATTCCGGATCGCCGTTGAAGCTCGATGGCGGCGGTGAGACCAGCTGGACCTGCTCCGATGATGATGGCTGTGCCTTGGTTCATATCCCCCATCGCAACCCTTCTTTGCCCCCGCCAGAGTCTTTCAAACGGCCTGGTCTTGTTGCGCAGGCCTCCAGGATTGGCCTTCGGAGCCTGCCTTAGAGTCTGGCAATCGAAGAACAGTCCCCTGGGTCGTTTCTATCCAGAATTCGTTGCCTGCCACAGTTGCATAGGAACGACAGTGATCCCGGATCAATGCATCCGCGATTGGCAGCCGTTCCGTGGACTGACGCCGTCCCTGCGACCGTAAGCGCTATTACTCTTATAGAGGATGAACTTAACCTGGTTCGTTTTTAAAGCGCTGCGCGAAGGACGCGGATTGCGGGGCCGCAGGTGGCCGAGCGGTTTCGCCGTTCTTCGCCACAAGACCTCTCGAAGAGAGGGTTTCAAGCCTTGAGGATCAAGCAGTAGGAAAACCCTGCTTCTCCAGGAAAGTATTTATTTTGCATCACTTATGGTTTCGCAAAATAGGATCTCCGACCGGCTCTGAGGCCCTTCTCACAGGCCCTCAGAGGATAAACCTGTTCTGTGGCCGACTCTAGGGGAAAAGAACCACGGATGCCCCGTCTTTGCTCTCTTTCCTGGCGTGATCGGAGGGCGGCTCGAGTTCAGCTCTGCGCTCTGATTTTGCGGGCGTCAGAATCCGGCAGCCAGAACAACCCGGATGGCCGGCATGACCAGAGGATCTGGGAACGGGATTCGGCAGCAACCCGGGAGACGGCCGAGACGGCAAAGGAGGAATGTGAGGCCCCGATGAGCCGACCCGGCCGCGAGTTACCTGGGCCGCTCGGGCGGGATGCCTCGCGCGGGCAGCCGGTAAAGTCCCAGCATCCTAACGGCAAAGCTGGCCTTCTCGCCGCTGGGCCCCCCGTGAGCTTGAGCAAACTGAATCCCCGATGCGCCTTTGCCTGCGCCAACAGGAACGCCGGTTGAGGACGGCCGTAGGTCCTTTTACAAGCCGGGAAGGGGATCGAAATGAAAGGTTCGGGGGTAAACGAAGGTCGTCGGTGTATCGGCCAGACAAAGGCTCAGGGTATGGGGTGTAGCGCAACAGCACAAGGGCTGGGATGGGTCCCAGCCCTTGGGGGTTAGATCCTGCCTGCTAGGGTTGAGCTTGCCAGTTTCTGCCGGAACTCGGCCTGTGGGGGTTTCGATCAGTTCGCCAATCTGGCGCGCCGTTGCCGTTGCTAAGGAGGATTCTCGTTCTCCCACCCCGTCGACGAAGGACTTTTCCCGGGAATTTCAGAAGGCAAAGAATCTCAAATAGCTATGGCCTCGGGCTCGCGCAATTGGAGAGCGATTTAGAGCGGCTGCACGTCGGCAGCTTGCCATCCCTTGGGGCCCTTGACTACGTTAAACTGCACGGCTTGACCTTCCTGCAAACTCTTGAAGCCGCTGGAGTTGATCGCAGAGTAATGTACGAAGACATCCTCCCCGTTCTGACGTGAGATGAAGCCGAAGCCCTTCGCGTCATTAAACCACTTCACAGTACCTTGTTCCATTTGATCGTGTTTCCTGGATTGAATTGCGCTTGATGAATCGGAGCGACCACTGGCAGAATCTTGCTTGGTTGGGGCGAGTGCTGCTGCTGCTCTATTC
>DATDLS010000030.1:0-11221 GCA_036519195.1 Occallatibacter sp.
ACAAGGCTGAAAACTTACCAGACCTCGAACTGAACCTTCTCCGCCCCGCTCAAACCGGCCCCGCCAAAAACAGAGTGCTTCTGAAACCGCTCGTCATCGCGCTTCGGGAAATCATTGCGGAAGTGAGCCCCGCGGCTCTCCAAGCGTGCCAGCGCTGAATGCAGAATCGCTTGCGCCACGCGGCTTAAAGCATGCGCCTCGGCCAGCCGACGGCTTCCCTTCCCCTGCCGCACCAGCTTTTTCAGTCGATCGGCAGACTCCTGCTGCGCTTGAAACCCCTCCAGCAGCGAAAGCTCCTTGCGCAGCAAACCGGCATACGCCCACATCCCCGCACGAAGACCCGTAATCAACTCTTCGACAGCAGCCTCTTCGTCCCCACTCAACCGGACTTCAGCCTTTGCCGCTCCCTCCGCCACCTCGAGCGCAAGCCCATCCTCGAGCATTGCCTCGGCCGCTCGAGCCCCAAAAACCAGCCCTTCCAGCAGCGAGTTCGACGCCAGCCGATTGGCCCCATGCACGCCTGTGCAGGCAGCTTCTCCGGCTGCATACAGCCCTTTCAGATTCGTCCGCCCCTCCAGGTCGGTCTTGATGCCGCCCATCAGGTAGTGCGCCGCCGGCCGCACCGGAATCAAGTCCCGCGCCAGGTCCAGATCGTGCTGCGCGAGAAACCTGCTGATCCCCGGAAACCTCCGGTGCAAATCGATGCCCGTCACATGCCGCATGTCCAGGTGAACCACCCGCCCCCGCGGCGAGCCCATAGCCGCATCAACGTCGGGCTCCATCCCTTCCCGCGCAATCGCCCGCGCCACCACGTCCCGTGGCGCCAGCTCCAGCAGCGGATGGTAGCGCTCCATAAAACGCTCGCCGCGATCGTTACGCAGAAACGCGCCCTCGCCGCGCAGCGCTTCGGAGAGCAGAAACCGGGCCACCCCCGGCAGCGCCAGCGCCGTCGGATGGAACTGGTAAAACTCCATATCCGCCAGTGCCGCGCCCGCCTCAACCGCCAGCCCAATGCCATCCCCCGTGGCCAAGGCCGGGTTGGTCGTATCGGAGTAAACCTGGCCCGCCCCGCCCGAGGCAATCAGCACGGCTCGCGCGCTCACCCGCTGCGCCCTAAACTCCCCGCCATCGAGTCCTGCCGCAGCCAGATCCGCGCCAACCACGCGCCCGTCCACCACCAGGCCGGTCACCATCGTCCATTCGGCGAACTGAATCCGCTTGTGCCGGCGCGCAAATTCCACCAGGACCCGGCTGATCTCGGCCCCGGTTGCGTCTCCGTTGGCATGCAAAATCCGCGCCTCGGAATGCGCCGCCTCCCGCGTGCGCAGCAATCGACCGTCGTGCTTATCGAAGCCTGCGCCCCACTCGATCAGTTCGGCAACGCGCGCCGGCCCTTCCGAGACGAGCGCGTCGGCCGCCGGCCGATACACCAACCCATCCCCGGCGTTCACGGTGTCTTCCAGGTGCAGCGCAATCTTCGCGCTGTCTTGGTCGGCGACCGCGATGCCGCCCTGCGCATAGTGCGTGTTCGATTCGCCCAGCGACTCCTTGGTCACCACCAGCACATCGCCGTGGGCGGCCAGTCTCACTGCCGCGCGAAGGCCCGCCACGCCCGCTCCCATCACCAGAAAATCCACCCGCGCCGGAATTGCCATAATCCTTGAGGCTAACACCGGAAAATTGGGGACTGGGGGCCTGGGAAACGAGGGGGGCAACGGGGAGATTCGAGATCGAAGCAGGTTCCGCGGTTCTTTTGGTCGCGATTTCCCCGTTTCCGTTTCGCATCCGAAGCGCATCTCGGCTTTGAGTCCCGCAGTCCCTTCGTCCCTGTCCCCGCCCATCGGTGGGGGCCCAGATTGCTCAGACGCTCCACCTCAGGGCAGCCTAGCGTGGAATGGGTAAGGACAGATTGACAGCCCGCGTCCGTGGGAGGGATATCTCAGGACCGCTTCAGAGTCTTAATGGCAGCTGCCGTTGCCCCGATGCCTCCTCGCAGCCGTCGAGCAACTCACGCACTTCCGGTCACCAACGACATTTGAGGGAGTCAACACATGCGCGGACTCAACATGCTCATGGGCACAACAGCATTGCCTGCAGGCCTGGCCATGGCGACGGCCGCACCTGCGCAGATAAAAATCGGCATCGGCGGTGTCGAACCTGTCTGCTACTACGGATACGCGCCTGAAGCGTGATCGGCTAACGGATTTTACGGGCCAGGATATTGCTACCGCGGCGTCTTCCTCGGGGTGGACCTATGGGCCGGATCTAGAAAGCGGCAGGGCATATCAGCTTTGCCGTCTCCTTCTTCGCTTCGCCATCGATCCGCTACGAAAAGATGAGGCCGAGCTAGGAATGCTGGGCAGCCCGACCGATGGGTTTCAGCGGGAACCCAGTCACTTCGGCGGACTTCTTCAGCAACTCGTAAGGGCCGCCATCCACCGTATAAGCACCGTCGCCGCCCACCCTGCGATACCCGCCAGCAGCAGCATTCGAGAGCAGAATCTTCGGTTGCGGATCCTGACGCCCGCACATATCAATCATCCTCAGGTATTCATTGTCAGAGAGCGAGTAGCAAAGCACCACCAGATCGAATGAAATCCTGGCCATCGCCAACTCTGCCTCAGGAACCCGGCCCGCGGCTTCCACCTGAAAATAGGTGCCGAGGATCAGCGCTCGCGATTGCAGCAGCATCTGGTCGCGGCTCACGATCAACACGTGGGGACCGTGGTTCATGGAGCCTCGGGGGAGAGCACATCAACGGAGGCAATCGTGCTCGCAATTCGGACAGACTAAGGTGTCAAGCCCCCGCAGTTCTGTCCGTTAGCAGACAGAAGCACGCAAAGAATTACACGGATGAAAGAATTTGGCGCGCTTTGTCGGATAACGAACATAAACTTCTTATTCTCAATGAGATAATTCCGTCGAAAGATGCAGACAAGAACATCTTCCCAGAGAACGCACACTCGCGCTCAAATGACGGCGGCGTCCTTTGCCAAACCCGAAAGAAGGACGCCCTCATGAATGGCCAGGAATCAAACCTGCTGCTCGCCGCACTGCCCCCGGCTTATCGCAATTCACTGCTTTCGCGCCTGAAGCCGGTCTCGCTTCCTCTCCAGACAGTTCTCTACGAACTCTCAGAGACGCCGAAGTACGCACATTTTCTCACCTCCGGCATTGGATCCATCGTCAGTTCGATGTCCGACGGCACCAGCGCCGAAGTCGGCATCTGGGGCAGGGAAGGGCTGGTGGAGAGTTTTCATCTTCTCGGCAAAGCCAAGAGCCCCGCCCGCTGCTTCATCCAGATGGAGGCCACCGCTTTGCGTATGCCCTACAAGGAGTTGCAGAAGGAATTTCTTGAGAGCACCGAACTCCATGACACCGTTTTGCAATGTGTGCAGACTCAGGGGTTCATTCTGGGACAGCTCGTGGCTTGCAATCGCCTGCACGAAGCGGAACCAAGGCTGGCGCGCTGGCTGCTCATGGTCCGCGACCGCGTCGACAGTGACTCCTATCTTCTGACTCAGGAGTTTCTTGCCAACATGCTTGGCGCGCGCCGCACCACCGTCACCGCCGCCGCCGGCTCCATGCAGCGCAGAGGGCTGATCAAATACAGTCGCGGACGCATTCGCATTATCGATCCTGAGGGCCTTGAGGCCACCGCCTGCGAGTGTTACAAAACCGTGCATAGCCTCTATCTCAATTTCTACAATACCGTCGAGATGGCTGGAGTTGGCGTCGGCGGAAACTGACTCGATTTGACTCGGCAGGACCTCACCGGAGATGGACAAGTCCAATTCAACTGAAACCCTGATCGCTACCGGCCTTCGATCGTTCATTCCAGGCGTGAACCGATCTTTGTTTCCCGACGATCCTTGTTTGTCCACCTTGAGTGCATTGGGCCCATCCTTGAGCCCACGCGAAGCCTCGGCGCATTCATAGGGCTACGCCCAGGATCGAGACATCTTCCACCCGCCATCTCTCAAGCTTGCTCAGCCGATATCCTGCTTCCATTTGGGTGGACGGAAGGGGGGCGAACCTGCCGGCACCGGCAATCGGCGCTTTGATTTGATCGTGATCGAAACCAGCTTTCAACTGGCGAGCGAAGATTTCGAGCCTGCTTTCGGCCGGGTTTCTCATACTCGCACGGACCCGTCTCAATCCCCCCAGCATCCTCTGCCAGAACGCCGCGGGGGCCAGTCGGCGACTGGAGACAGGTGCCATGGTCTTTCCCCACGCTCTGCGGGTAGACAACGTTCCCCCCGTCAGCGACAGCGGTTTCACACTGGGCAGGGATCGCTGGCGCGCCGCACTGGACTGAGGACCGGATCGCGGGCCGGCCTGTTTTCGATCGCGCCGATCCAGCCGCGCGGGCCCGGCACGACGACCGAGCACACGTGGCCAATCATGCCGATCGAGGTAGAAGGACCACGTCGCCGGCAAGCCTCCTGAATCGGCCCAAGGGGAGCCCGATCGTTGCCGAAGACAACCTCGGAACCGAAGGGCCCTGAGCCGTCCTCGACTGCACGACTGGCCCCGCCCCCTTCCGGGGTTTGCTTCCGTACCTATCCATTGAAATTCTGCGCTATCCCGGCAGAACAGTTTTCAACCTATGCGTGATCGCCAGTATTTATGCCCTTTGAGAGCTGTTTAAAGAGGGCTCCAACTTCTCAGTTTTACGTCCATTTTTGGTTCCGGCTAGGCCGGGTTAGGATAAGAGCAGCGTGCAAACCATACGAGTAGAAACACCCTCGGCAAAATATGACGTGGTAACCGGCAGCGGGTTGATTGACTCGCTGGCCCCACGCGTCCAGCGCCTCGCCGGCCGGCTGCCGCGCCGCGTCTTCGTGCTCACCTCCGGCCCCATCTGGGCGCTGTGGGGCGAGACTTTCCTGGCTTCATTCCCGGAAGAACCGATGATCCTGTTCCTCGAACCCGGGGAAAAACATAAGTCCCTGGCTAACGTCGAAAAGCTCCTCCGTGAGATGGCCCGCGCCGGCGGGGATCGCGGCTCCCTGCTCATCGCCTTCGGCGGCGGCATCGTCGGCGACGTGGGCGGATTCCTCGCCGCCATTTACATGCGCGGCATCCCCTATATCCAGGTGCCTACCACCTTCCTGTCCCAGGTCGATTCCAGCGTCGGCGGCAAGACCGGCGTCAACCTGCCCGAGGGCAAGAATCTGGTCGGCAGCTTCAACCATCCCCTCGCCGTATTCGCCGACATCGCCGTCCTCGGCACCTTGCCCAGCCGTGAACTCCGCGCCGGCCTGATGGAAAGCGTAAAAGCAGGCATCATCCGCGACCGCAGCCTGGTCCGCTTCATGGAAGAAAACGTCGACCAGATTCTGGGCCGCGACCCCAAGGCGCTTGAAAAAGTGATCGTTGCGTCCATCCGCATGAAGGCCGGCGTCGTCCATCGCGACGAGCGCGAAAATGGCCTCCGCATGATTCTCAATTTCGGTCACACGGTAGGCCACGCGCTGGAGCAGGCCACCGGCTATAAACTCCTGCTGCATGGCGAAGCCGTCGGCTGGGGCATGATCGCCGCTCTCCACCTGGCGCGCAAGCGCGGCGCCATCACCTCCGGCCAGTTCGACCGCCTGGAAAATCTGATCCATTTGTATGGCCCGCTGCCTCCACTCAATCTGAAGGCAAGAAAAGTGATTGCCTCCACTGGCGGCGACAAAAAGAATGTCGGCGGAATAAGAAGGTTTGTTTTGCCCATCGGCATTGGCGATGCCGGCGTGGTCGAAGATGTAACCCCGCCGGAACTGGAAGGCGCAGTCAACTACATGCTGGCCGAAGCAACCCAGCGCCCGGCAAAGTAGTGCAACCGATGCAGGGGTGACAATGCGAATGAAGACCACCGGAGCCCAACCCGCCGGCGCAGCAGACGAAGCCCAGGCCGCGCGCGCCGTGCAGCAGATGTTCGACTCCATTGCCCCGCGATACGACCTGCTGAATCACGTCCTCTCCGCCGGCGTCGACCACCTGTGGTGGTGGCAGACTGCCCGCAAATTCCGCGCTATTCTCGCCAATCCCGAGGCAGCCGCCCTCGATGTCTGCTGCGGTACCGGCCACATGACCCGCGCCCTCCTCAAGTGCCGCCCGCCGAACGCACGCCCTATTCTCGCCGCGGACTTCGCGCACGAAATGCTCATTCGCGGCGCACCCAGGTTCACGCCCCGCAAACCCGGCGAACCGGCCGCCGTGGCCCTTGAAGCAGACGCGCTGCATCTGCCCCTGCGCCCCGCCTCGCTCGACCTGGTCGTCACCGCCTTCGGTTTTCGCAATCTGGCCAACTACGAAGCCGGCCTGCGCGAGTTCGCCCGCGTCCTCAAGCCTGGCGCCCAGCTGGGCATTCTCGACTTCGCCGAGCCCGGCGGCCTCATCGGCAAAGCCTATGGCGTTTACTTCCGCCGCGTCCTCCCCGCCATCGGCCGCTTGATCAGCGGTCCGGTCGCCCGAGGCAGCGTCGGCCCCTATAATTATCTGCCTGCTTCGGTCGCCAGGTTTCCGTCGCCTGCTGAAATGCTCCTCCTGATGCGCGCCTGCGGCTACACCCAATGCGCATGGCAGCCCTATACCTTTTCGATCGCCGGCCTCTACACCGCCGTCCGCTCGAGCCAAACATGAGTCCCGCTGCTCCCAACTCGCTCTCGACCTGGTCGCCCGCACGCTCACCTTGTTCTCCGTCCGGGTGAGCGACAAGCCCGCCGACGAAGGGAAAACCTCGGGTCACGGCAAATGGGAAAACCTCTCCGCCTTCGTAACCATTCACCCCGAACCGATGACCGACAATTTGCGCTGAACTGCGAAAAGGGAAACGCCATGATTGCCCATAGCGATTGGAAACACGACAACCTCTTTGAAGCAAAGGCCGAAAACGCCAACACCATCCTCTTCGATGCAGACGCTGCCCACATCCATGGGCCCAGCCCCATGGAAGCCGTACTGATGGCACTCTGCAGTTGCACCAGCGTCGATGTCGTTTCCATCCTTAAGAAGAAACGCCAGCAGATCACCGGCCTCCGCGTTTCGGCCACAGCCGAGCAAGCCCCGGAACCGCCGCGCGTGTTCACGAAAATTAAGTTGACTTATGCTGTCAGCGGTCAACTGAGCCGCAAAGCAGTCGAGGACGCCGTCACCCTCTCCAAAGAAAAATACTGCTCCGTGTCGCTGATGCTCGACAAAGCCGCAAAAATCGATTACGAGATTGTGTATCCGGATGGTGTGCCCCAGCCATGAAAACTCGCGTCCTCAATTTCTTCCAGGTCGCTTCGCAGGTAATGCTGCTGGTGGCCGTCGCGCTGCTCGCCGCCATCACCACCATGCACTTCGCCATTCACGGCGCTGAGGTGCAGGTGCCGGCGCTCCAGGGCATGACCGTGGCTGACGCGCGCAGCCAGACTGCCGGACTCAGCCTCAACCTGGCCGTCGATAATCGCTACTACTCCGGCGACGTAGCTGCCGGCCACATCCTCACGCAGAGTCCGGTCGCCGGAACCGTTGTCCGTCGCGAGTGGCGCGTGCGCGTCGCCGAGAGCCTCGGCCCGCAAAAGGTTGACGTGCCGGATACCGTGGGCAAAGACCAGCGCGTTGCTGCCATTACGCTGCGCCGCGTCGGTCTTGAAGCTGGCGCAACCGCGCAACTTCCCTGGGCCAACGTGCAACCAGGCACGGTCCTGGCGCAGGACCCGCCCGCCCACGCACAGGGCATCTCCCGTCCCAGCGTCAACCTGCTGGTAGCCGCGCCCGATGACCAAGCCGTCGACGGCTTCGTCATGCCCGATCTCATCGGCCTGCCGGTGGTCACAGCTCAGGTGCAGTTGGCCAAGGTCGGCATTCAGACGCAGACGCCCACCTATGTCCCCGTCTCAGTGCCGAGCGCAGGCAGCTCCGACCCACTACAAAAGGAACCAGCGAAGGCCGGTTCGGTCATCGCACAAACCCCACCGGCCGGCGCCCGCATCTTTCAAAATGGCACCGTCACGCTCACTGTCGCGCAGTGAAAACAGAACCGCGACTTGCGCCTGAAAAGGTATCGGCCACTCGAAACAGCGCGTCGTCGCGCGGAAATTGGGAATCCATGGCACTCAGTGAAGACCTCGACCGCATTGCCCAGCAGGAACGTGAACTGCAACTGCCCCGCCTGGACACACGCATCGCGTGGGATCTCGGCATGCGCCTCCGCGATCTGGCGGAGACACGCAACCTGGCCGTGGTCATCGATGTACGCCGCTTTGGCCAGCCCTTGTTTTATGCAGCTCTGGAAGGCACTACGCCCAACAACGCCGAGTGGGTGCGCCGCAAAAGCAACGTCGTCGCCCGCTTCCATCGCAGCTCGTACGCGGTCGGATTGAACTTGAAATCCAAAAACGAAACGCTCGCCGACCAACAGGGCCTGTCACTGGCTGACTACGCCACCCACGGCGGATCGTTTCCTCTCGCCGTAATCGATGCCGGAGTCGTCGGCAGCGTCACCGTATCCGGCCTGCCGCAGCGCGCTGATCACGAACTCGCGGTCGAAGCACTCTGCGGCCTATTGGGCCGCGACTTTCACGAATTGCAATTGTCCTCGGAATGAGCGCCAGGCACCTGGCGGGGGAACCTGTTGTCCCTTCAGGCTTCCTTCTCGATCAGCGCAATGAAAAAGCCATCCGTCGCAAAACTCCCTGGGAGCAGGCGAAGCGCGCCCTGAGCCGTGAGCGAGGCGTGCAATCCGGAAGCGATGCCGGGCAGAAGAACAGATTGGCCCTCCAGCAAATCAATCGAAGCTCCCAGGGAAATCTGCCGCGACCCGCGCAGCTGATCGAGCACCGCCGCAACCACCTGCTCATTTTCCTCCGGCTCCAGCGAACAGGTGGAATAGACGACGCGCCCCCCAGGCCGGCAAACGTGAAGTGCCGCAGCCAGAATTGCGCGCTGGCGTTCAGCGTGCCGGCTAAGATCCTCAAGCCGCAACCTGTGCCGGATCTCCGGGTTGCGTCCCAGAGTCCCGGTCCCGCTGCAAGGCACATCGGCCAGCACCAGATCAGTGCTCTCGTCGTCCCCTAGAGCCCTGGCATCCGCAAGCCTGCACGCGATGCGATCCCGCAACGGTCGAACGCGATCCTCTAGCTGTCGAAACCGAGCAGCGCTCGATTCCAACGCAACAATCCGCGCCTGCGGATTGCGCTCGGCAAGAATCAGTGTCTTGCCGCCCGGCGCAGCGCACGCATCGAGGATCTTTTGCGCTCCTCGCTCCAACTGCACCGCAGCAAGTTCAGCCACTAATTGCGAGCCTTCATCCTGGATGCGAATGCGGCCTCGCCTGACCCCATCGATCGCCGTCACATCGCCAGAAACAACAACACGCGCAGCCATCAACAGCTTGCCATGCTCGACAACCACGCCTGCTTCCGAGAGCTCTGCGTCTGAGTCAGCAATGCGCAGTGCGAGCGCCGGCTGCGTCTGACCATTTCGGCAAATTGCCCGCGTCCGATCCATCCCGAACAAGGCCGCCCATCGTTCCACCATCCACGCCGGATGCGCTTCTGCCAGTGCAAGTTCCTGCCCGCTCCCCTGGGGAAACTCCGCGCGCGGAACTCTGGCCAGCTTGCGCAATACCGCATTCACCATGCCTGAAGCAAACCGATGTCCAGCCTGCTTGGCCAGTTCCACGCTTTCATCAATGGCCGCACGCGCAGGAATCCGATCCATGTGCAGGATCTGCAATGCACCCAACCGCAGCGCGATAAGAATCTGGGCGTCCAGCTTGGCATCGGGCCTCTTGAGCAACCCCTGAAGCTCGCGATCCAGCCGTATCTGCCATCGCACCACACCCAGCACGAGAGCCGTCGCAAGGTGCCGGTCCGGCGTAGAAAGAGCATCCACCGCGTGGCTCCGCAGCAGGTCATCCGAGTGAGAGTGACCCCGCTCCATCTCCAGCAGAATATGGAACGCGGCCTTGCGCGCCGGTGATATTTCTCTCAGGCTATTGTTCGGCCGAGCCTTCTTGACGTTCAGCTTCTGCGATGGCGTCATTGCGCCCCAGGCCCAAGCCGCGCGAGGTCCGGAATCTGCATTCCGCGCAGCAACTCCGCAGCCGTCATGCGCTTCTTGCCTTCCAGTTGCAATTCCAAAAATTCAAGCCACGTGTTCCCCGCACAAGCAACAAAGAAACGATGCTCTTCAACGTGAACCGCCCCCGGATCCACGCTGGCTGCTCCAGCATCCCTCACCGCCGCCAGCCCATTCCGGGCAGCAATCGCCATCCGGTGCACAATCAGCTTCTTGCCGTCCAGCGTAGTGAACGCGCCCGGCCACGGCTGAAATCCGCGCCACCGATTGTAGAGCTCGCGGGCCGAACTCCGAGCGAAATCCATGCGCCCATCTTCACGATCGAGAATCGGCGCATAGGTTGCCCCTTCATGATTCTGCGCCCGCGGCTGAAGGCTTAGGTCGGCAAGCCCCGCCAGCGTTTCCACCATCAGCGGGGCGCCAGCCTCCGCCAGACGAACAAAAAGATCAGAGGCAGTTTCGCTGGGGCCAATCTCCACACTCTGCTGCAGAAGAATCGGTCCCGTGTCGAGTCCCTCTTCGAGCAGCATCGTTGTATTGCCGGTCACCGCATCGCCCATCGCTACAGACCACTGAATAGGAGCAGCCCCACGATACTTCGGCAGCAGCGACCCATGCAGATTGATGCATCCCAGTCGCGGCAGCGCCAGCATCCACGGAGGAATGATGCGACCATACGCAACCACCACAATCGTGTCCGGAGCAATCGCCTCAAGCTGCGCGCGAAATTCCAGATTGTTGCGAATCTTTTCCGGTTGTACCACGGCAATGCCGGCCGCCAGCGCAGACTGCTTGACCGGCGGCGCTGTCATTTGCTGCGCCCGCCCCACCGGCCGGTCCGGCTGCGAAACAACCAGGAAAATTTCGTGTCCCGCCGCGCGCAAAGCTTCGAATGTGGGCACGGCAAAGTGAGGAGTGCCGCAGAACACCAGTCTCATGCCGCGCCTCGCGTGCCTACCACTTGCCTTCCCGCTGCATCTTGCGAATCTTGCGCAGATTCAAGTCACGCTTCAACGCGCTCATGCGGAAGATAAACAGCATCCCGTCCAGGTGGTCAATCTCATGCTGCATGCAGCGCGAGAGCAGTTCTTCTCCATCCATCTCGAACCATTTCCCGTCCAGGTCCTGGGCTCGAATCCGCACCTTGGCTGCGCGCACAACC
>DATDLS010000031.1:0-26880 GCA_036519195.1 Occallatibacter sp.
GATCAAAGCCAGGATGCTGGTGTTCAAGAGCGAGGTACGCCCGGCGGGCGCCTCCATGGGCGAAGACATGGGCTGGAACGCAGTCATGGGACATCCGGTGCAAATCAACACCCTGCCCGGAAATCATCTTGAGATTATGCATCCAGCTGCAGCTCGTATGATGGCCGCACGTGTCCGTGAAGCTTTGGGGCTGGGGCCTGCAGTAGTTTCCCAGAGCTGAACCATGCGCACATGTATGCCGAGGAAGCTCGTGGGCCAGCCAACCACATGGAACGGTTTGTCGAACGACCTCCCGGACGCTCTTTGCTGTGAGACAACTCGTCGACCTTTCGGCTGCTAATCTGTACTTTGTTGCCAAATGATTCTCTTTCTTACCGACCGCTTGGAGTCGAGAAATCCCTGAATCCTCAGGAGCGCCATCGATTGAGATTTGATCTTCACCCGACGGAGCGTGGTTCCCCCGACCAGCTTTCGAGCCTCAATCTTCCGGAACTTAGCTTCCCTATGTTCCTGATCCTGCTTGACCGGAAGAATATTCACCTCCGGGCAAGCGACGGACGCCTTACGGTCAATGCTCCCGCTGGCGTTCTCGACGATACGCTTCGCGCCGAAATCAAACGGCGCAAAACCGATTTGCTGGCTGTCCTTGGGACGCCAGGAGGCGCTTCCCCGGAGCCCGCTCTTCTTCCGGCAAGTCGCGGGGAGCGCATACCCATCACTTCCAGCCAGCAGGGCATGTGGCTGATCGATCATTTCGATCCTGGAAATGTTTCTTACAATATCCCGACAGCCTTTCGCATCGATTCTTCTCTCGATATCGATCTTCTCCAGAAATCGATCGATCTCCTCATCGCGCGACACGAGATTCTCCGCACCAGTTTTCACGAAGAGGAGGGCGAACTCTACCAGACGATCGCGCCTTCGGCCGAAACGCTGGTTGGCGCGACGGATCTGACGTCGCTTCCTGAGGAAGAAGCTGACAAAGGGGCGCGGACTCGGATCCGCGAACATGGACGCCAGCCATTCGATTTGCGTCACCCCCCTTTGCTGCGGTGTCATTGCTTCCGGATTACGCCCGCGCGCGTCCTGTTGTTTCTCAACATTCACCACATCATCGCCGACCTTCAGTCTCTCTCGATCCTTTGCGAAGAACTGGCTGTTTGCTATCAGGCGGTTTCGGCAAATAGGGCGGCTGAGCTACCTGTTCTGTCCCTGCAATTTGCGGACTACGCCATTTGGGCGGCCGCACAGATGGGCAGCGGTCTCGTTCAAAGTCAACTCCAGTACTGGAAGCAAAAGCTGGCAGGACTGCCGCCTTATCTTGAGCTTCCCGTCAAAGGTTCATACCCGGAGCAGCGGAGCGCGTGGGGAGCGACGGTAACCTTTGAGGTTTCATCGGCACTGAGCAGGTCTCTCGTCGGGGTTGGCCGCGAATCCGGCGCCACTCCATTTATGACTTTCCTGGCAGCCTACGCTCTGCTAATAGCCCGCTTCTCAGGCCAGCGCGACTTCTGCATCGGTTCCCCTGTCACCCAACGGAAGCAGATCGAAACACAGCGCATGATCGGCCTGTTTGTGAACATGGTTGCCTACCGAATCCAGTTCGGCCCACAACAATCCTTTCGCGACATTCTAGGGCAAGTGCGCACGACGGCGCTTGAAGCCTACGAGCAAAGCGACGTACCCTTCCAGACTCTTGTGCGCGCGCTCAGGTTCAACCGAAGGTCCCCGCGGTCGCCGATCTTTCAAGTCATGTTTGGATTCGAACCGTTTACGCCCTCAGACTCTTCCCTCCTGCAGATCGACACTGATCCGGGTACGGCACGATACGACTTGTCCCTGATCTTGACTGAGTTGGCGGACGGAACCTACTTCGCTGCCTTTGAATACCGCACCGATCTGTTCGATCGAGCCGAAATCGCACCTCAGGCTAACCAGTTCGTCCGTCTTGTTCAGCAAGTGGCGGAGAACCCGGATCACGTTTGCTTGCCCATGCCCTCCGTTGAAACGGCGAGCAACAATCTGCCGACCTCAGATTCTTCTCCTCCTGAGATGGACGGTTCGCGCCGCTCTCTGTTCGGCAGACTCTCCAGCGTCTTCTCGTCACGGACGCGCCCCTGAGCAATCAACCAGGAAAGGCCCGTGCGGTTGAGATGAATCGAAGCTCGAAAAGACAAACTCTGGCCCAAAGCGCACCACGATGGCCGCGTCTCCTCTCGATGTCGGCATCTGGTATCAGGACGCTGAATCGCTCGAGTCGCCAGCTGTGGAGTTCGCCGGGGAGCGCTCTGAGAAGCGAAGCCTACCCAGCAAGACTGCTTTCGCTTTCACGAAATCAAACGCGAGTACGCTATGGCGCACAGCCTTTTGCGCCCTTCCATTTCCAGGCAATTTCCGGATCGGTACCCAGACGCATGGCGATTCGAGGGGGACATTTTCGGCATGCCGCGCGTCAGCGGGAGGGTCTGCTCTGGTTACCGCCGTGGAGTGATGTGGATCGCTCCGGCTGGAACTTCCAGAGGATTTCGGCCGCAGCCCGATGTGAGGATGGCAATAGCAGTCTAATCTGCTGAACTCCCCCGGATTGGCCCGGAAGCGCAAAGAAGTCGAGGTGGTTGGAGGAGCCGTATCACTTTTCGGGTGATTGATCAGCAGGCATTCCGATTTTCCTCCATTCCAGATTCAGAACCGAGCGCTTCGGCATTGAATGGCAACCGAGCGATTGGATCCGTAGATACTGGTTGTAAACAGCGACACAGAACCCGGTCCCAGAAAGCGGCTGGTTATTTCATACTCTGGCGATCGCTGTGGCTGTGAAGACGAGGACATGAGAGCGACGCGTCCTGAAATCAGTGGCTTCGTCCGTCGCTGAATTTCTGACTTTGGTAACGGACTATGTCGATCGAGCCGCTTGAGTTTCCGACGCTAAGTCGATTGCGCGCATCAAAATAGAGGGCATCGTGTCGCGTTCACGCTCGAGAGGAGACCTCGAGCCCAAGGGCATGGACGAGGTAACAGTACCGATTCCCTCAGCGCGTGGTCTGCGGCGTGTTAATTGATTGTGTTTTGCTTCCAGACAAGCAAGAATGTCTTATAGCTCCATGAGGTGTCGATGACCGAGCAGTTGTCTACATTGGATTTTCTTTCACATTTGCGCGGCCTCGACATTCACTTAACGGTCCAGGATGAGCGCTTGGCTTGCTCGGCCCCCAAAGGGACTCTCAACGCCGAATTGACCGCCGAGTTGAAAGCAAGAAAGCCTGAGATCCTCGAGTTTCTTCGCACCACCACCCATTCTTCCGTATCGAATACCCCAATTGTTCCGGTCCATCGTGATGGGCAAATACCCCCGTCGCTCGCCCAACAAAGATTGTGGTTCCTGGAACAATTCGACCAAGACAGCACCGCATACAACATGCCTTTCGGGATTCGTTTCCGAGGTGCACTGGACAAGGATGCGCTGAGACGCGGATTTCAGGAGGTCATTCGCCGCCACGAAATACTGCGAACGAGACTCATCAACGTCGACGGCGTTCCGAAAGGGTTCCTCCAGCCCGCCTCGGATTGGAACATCGATGTGCGGTCGTTGCTGGCAACGCCAGCGCCCCAACGTGAAGACGAATTGAAACGAATCGTTGCCGAGGAGGTCCGGCGCAAGTTCGACCTCACGCGCGATGTGCTGGCACGCGCTTGCCTCGTTGAGCTTGGCGCCGAGGACCATGCTCTGATCGTCACGATCCATCACATCGCAGCCGATGGCCGGTCCGTGGCTATCTTTACTAGTGAACTGACCCACCTCTATGACGCGTTTCAAAGAGGCAAGGCTTCTCCGCTGCCGGACCTCCCCCTTCAGTACTCCGATTACGCGGACTGGCATCGCCAACTTGTGGACAACGGCGTCTTCGAGTCCGAGCTCTTGTATTGGAGAAAACAATTAGGCGGACCTCTCCCCGTGACGGAGTTGCCAACGGATCGGCCGAGACACGCGACCATGACCTACCGTGGAGCTGTGGGCAGGCAAATACTCGCCGCCGAGATTCATCAGGCAATCCCAAGTTTTGCTACAGCTCGGAAGACCACACCTTTTGTCGTCCTTTTGGCGGCGCTCAAAATTTTCATTTTCCGCTACACCTCCCAATCCGACGTTATCGTGGGATCTGCGACCGCGGGCCGCAGCCGCAAGGAACTTGAAGGGATCATGGGGCTCTTCATCAACAACCTGGTTTTGCGGACCGATCTTTCAGGCGAACCTACGGGCGAGGATGTCATCTCCAGGGTACGCGACACGGTCCTAAATGCTTTTGCCAACGAAAACGTCACGCTGGACCGCTTGCTCGATGTTCTCAAGCCTGGTCGGGAGCTCAATCGGTCCCCACTGTTCCAAGTGATGTTCATCCTCCATAACAGCTCTAAAGCCTGGCCCGAACTGCCCGGTCTAGCGATCGAGCCGCTGAAATTCGACCCCGGCACATCCCGGTATGACTTCACAATCGAGGCATTCGAGGATGAGCATCATCGATTCCAACTCATTTGGCAATACAACACCGATCTCTTTGATGCCTCTACGATCGAACGCATGCAGCAGAGCTACACGCAAATTCTGGAGCAGTTAATGGCGCAGCCACAACTGCCGATCTCTCAACTGCAGATCTTGAGACCGGGTGAACGGCAGCGGCTGCTTGCTCCCGTTAGAAGGGACGTCTATCCAGATCTGTGCATCCATGAGTGGTTTGCCCAACAGGCGGAGCGTACGCCTGGCGCAACTGCGGTGGTCTGCGGCGGAAAACAACTCAGTTATCGGGAACTTCGGGAGCACGCCAACCGACTGGCAAATCGCCTGCGTGCCATGGGGGTAGGACCAGGCGTCCTTGCTGCCCTATGTCTACACCGCTCTGTCGACATGCTGGTCGCGGTGCTCGCTGTTCTTACCGCGGGCGGATCCTACGTCCCCTTGGATCCGGAGTATCCTTCCGAGCGGCTGGGATATATGCTGAGCGACAGTGGGGCTTTGGCGCTGGTCACAGAAGAGCCCCTGCTGAACCTGTTGCCGCCTCTCTCTCTACCCTCGATCTGCCTGGATCGCGATCGATCCTCCCTTCTGATGGAAAGTTCGAACCCGCCTGCCACCGGCGCATCGCCCGACGATCTTGCCTATGTAATCTACACCTCTGGCTCCACCGGAAAGCCCAAAGGCGTCGAGGTCGCTCATCGTTCCGTAGTGAACCTGTTGGCATTCATGCAGCGTCAGGTTGGCGTCGTTCCCGAGGACCGTCTACTGGCGGTCACCACCTTATCGTTCGACATTGCCGGTCTGGAAGTTTTTCTGCCCCTGGTAAGTGGGGCTCTGGTGATCCTGGCAACTCGGGAAGTGGCCTGGAACGGAGCCGCGCTGGCGGACTTGATTCAGCAATCGGGCGCCACAATGATGCAGGCAACGCCGGTCACCTGGCGGCTGCTGCTCGATTCTGGCTGGACCGGCTCGCCGGATTTCAAGATTCTTTGCGGTGGTGAAGCCCTTCCGCTGGAGCTCGCCAAGCGCCTTCTGGCGACCGGTGGAGCGCTGTGGAATCTATATGGACCCACCGAAACCACCATCTGGTCGACCATCCATCGGATGGACGACCGCGGAGCCGTGGTGCCCATTGGCAAACCCATTGCCAACACGGAAGCCTATGTTCTGGACGCGAACCGCGAATTGATCCCGGTGGGCGTAGCGGGAGAACTCTACCTGGGTGGTGACGGCCTGGCGCGCGGATATCTGGGCCGCGCGGAACTGACGGCAGAGAAGTTTGTGGCTCATCCGTTTCGTCCCGGAGAAAGGCTCTACCGAACCGGAGATCTGGTGCGCTGGTTGGCAGATGGGAATCTTGAATACCTGGGGCGGCTGGATCAGCAGTTAAAACTGCGTGGATACAGGATCGAGTTAGGAGAGATCGAGGTGGCATTGGAGCAGCAGCCAGACATTCAGCAGGCGGCGGTCGTGCTCCATCTGGACACTCTGGGAGAACAGCGGTTGACTGCGTATCTGGTGACGCGTGGGGACGCTTCGTTCGACCCGAGTGCCTTGCGCGAAGCTCTGTCCGGCAAGCTTCCCGGCTACATGGTGCCCTCCGCTCTTGTCCGCGTGAATGAGCTTCCACTTACCCCGAATAAGAAGGTCGACCGAAAGGCGCTTGCCGCACGTCCGTTCGAAGTCCCGGTTTCCTCCGTCTATGTCCCACCCCGCACCAATGCAGAACAAAAAGTCGCAGCCATCTGGCAGGAGCTTTTACGGACCGAGCGGATCGGCGTCTCGGATAACTTTTTCGATTTGGGGGGGTATTCCCTGCTTGTGGTGCAGCTGCAAAGTCGCCTTCTCCAGCAGTTTCAAAAGGAACTCTCATTGGTCGAACTCTTTCAGCACCCTACCGTAGCCTCACAGGCGTCGCTGGTTGTCCTGAGGCAATCGTCCGCATCTCATCCGTCCGAACTCGCCATTTCGGGAAACTAGCCATGACCTATTTCCCTCCTTCTTCGATCGCGATTGTTGGACTCGCCGGCCGCTTCCCTGATGCGCCGGACCTTCAGGCATTCTGGCGGAATCTGGCGCAAGGCGTCGAATCCCTGGTCACCTTTTCCGACGAAGAACTGCTCGAGGCGGGCATCCCGGCGGAGGTTCTCAGCAATGAAAACTACGTCAAGAAAGGCACCTTGCTGGAGAGAGCTGAATTCTTCGATGCAGATTTTTTTGGCTACAATCCACGCGAGGCTGAGATCATCGATCCGCAGCAGCGGATTTTCCTGGAGTGTGCATGGGAGGCTCTGGAAGATGCGGGCTATGCCGGCGAGCCGCGCTCGGAGGTCATTGGCGTCTATGCCGGTTCGACCAGCAGCAGCTACGTCTACGCGAACCTTCTGAGAAATCCGTCCGTACTGGCGGCCACCAGTGGCTATCAGGTGATGATTGCCAATGATAAGGATTATCTGGCGACGCGCGTCTCCTACAAACTGAATCTCAAGGGCCCCAGCATCACCATTCAAACAGCCTGCTCGACCTCCCTGGCAGCCGTTCAGACGGCTTGCGCAGCAATTTTAGGCGGCCAGTGTGATATGGCTCTCGGTGGAGGTGTTTCTGTCGGATTTCCCCAGAAGGCCGGTCACCTCTATACGGAAGGCATGATCTTTTCGCCCGACGGACACTGCCGCCCTTTTGATGCGCAGGGCCGCGGCATCCGGGCTGGGTTCGGAGCTGGGATCGTTGTTCTTAAACGGCTCGACAAAGCCCTCGAGGATGGAGACTCGATTCGCGCCGTGATTCGCGGCGCGGCCATGAATAACGATGGCGGTGTCAAGATGGGCTACACCACACCGAGTGTGGAGGGGCAGGCCGGTGCGATCGCTGAAGCACTGCGGATCGCACAGGTGGACCCGGACTCGGTCAGCTATATCGAGGCTCACGGAACGGCAACACCGGTTGGAGATCCGATCGAGATTGCCGCACTGAACCGTGTCTTCCGCGCCTCAACCGATAAAAAGCAGTTCTGCGCCATCGGCTCGGTAAAAGGCAACATCGGACACCTGGACGCAGCGGCCGGCGTTGCTGGTTTGATCAAGACGGTTCTGGCGCTGGAAAACAAACGCATTCCGCCCAGCGTGAACTTCAGCGAGCCAAACCCGGAGATCGATTTTGAAAACAGTCCGTTCTTCGTCAATGTCTCGCTGACGGAATGGGAATCCATGGGTAAGCCGCGCCGCGCCGGCGTCAGTTCCTTCGGCATAGGCGGCACCAATGTACACGTCGTACTGGAGCAAGCGCCTCCGCGGTTGGACCCTAAGATCAATTGGCCATCCCAGTTGCTTGTGCTTTCCGGCAAGAGCGCGGCTGCGCTCAACGCTGCAACCGCTCATCTGGCCGAGCATCTGGCCGCCAACCCTTCGATCCCGCTGGCAGATGCCTGCTACACATTGCAGGTGGGCCGCAAGCGTTTTCCGCACCGTCGCATGCTGGTTTGCTCCGATCGCGAAGGCGCCATTGAACTCCTTTCCGGCTCGCGTGGACAGAGCCTTCTCACCACGTTCGAAGAAGCCGCGTCCCCCCCAGTCGTCTTCATGTTCAGCGGGCAGGGCAGTCAACACGCCGGAATGGCGCGCGGACTTTACGACTGCCAGCCCGTGTTCCGCTCCATGGTGGACGAGTGTGCGGCGTTGTTGCATGACGAGATCCATTGCGATCTGCGAGACATTCTCTACGGTCCCGAGGCTTCGCACTCTTCCCTGATCGAGACTCGCTTTGCTCAGCCGGCACTGTTTGCGATCGAGTATTCGCTTGCACGCTTGTGGATGTCGTGGGGAGTGCAACCTGAAACCATGATTGGCCACAGCATTGGCGAGTATGTGGCGGCTTGCCTGGCTGGAGTATTTTCCTTGGGCGACGGCCTGCGCCTGGTTGCGGCCCGTGGCCGGCTGATGCAAACGATGCCCGCCGGCGGGATGCTCGCCGTGCGCCTCTCCCCGGAGGAGTTGCAAACTTACATCAGCGGCGATCCCGATCTCTCCCTGGCGGCCGTGAACGCCCCCCGTATGTGCACTGTATCCGGGCCGCTGGCTGCAATGAAGGCCATTCAGTCGAGCCTTGAGGCGCGAGGCGTTGATTGCCGCCCTCTGCATACCTCGCATGCGTTTCATTCGAGCATGATGGATGAGATGCTCAGCGAGTACGGTGAATATCTCCGCAACTGTCGGCTATCGGCTCCGAAGATTCCCTTTGTCTCCAATGTGACTGGCCGCCGGATTTTGCCCGAACAAGCAACTGACGTTTCGTACTGGACCCGACATCTGCGCCAGACAGTTCGCTTTGCCGATGGAATGCGCGAATTGGCGTCCGATCCGTCCCGCGTGTTTCTCGAAGTCGGCCCCGGACAAGCGCTCACCGCACTGGCCCGCGAATGTCTTCATGACATTCGGCCAAGCCAGATCCTGGGCTCGCTTCCCCATCCACAGGATCCGAAGACCGACACGGATCATATTCTCTCCGCCGTCGGCAAACTCTGGCTCTCGGGCGTTCCGATTGACTGGGATGGATTTCACCAAAACGAATCGCTTCATCGCGTACCGCTCCCCACCTATCCGTTCGAATCCCAGAGATACTGGGTGGCGCCGGAATCAAACGGCATCATGCCGGCACAGCCCACGTTCACCGCAAGACAAGAGGGCAAGGCGGAGTTCAACGATTGGTTTTATTTCCCCTCGTGGCGCCGGTCCTTTCTTCCCACCGTTCCGGAATCCTCAGAAAGCTACGGCCCGTGGCTCATTTTTGCGGATGAATCGGAGTTGGGCAACTCTGCTATCGAAGCCCTGGCAGGGCGAGACGAACGGATCGTGACAGTCAGGCAGGGTGCTTCATTTTCTCGCCCTGGCGATCGGGAATACATCATCTGTCCCAGCCGTGCGGAGGACTACCGGGCCCTGCTGAACCAGATCGCGACCGGAGGTTTTACTCCCCGCTCGGTGCTGTATCTCTGGAGCCTCGCAAGCGCAGCAGGCGGCAGCGGCCGTGTGGGATTTCGCAACCTCTGGCTATTGGCTGAGGCGCTTGGCGACCGGCCGCACAGCACTCCAATCGACTGTATCGTTGTGTCGTCCGGAATGCACGCAGTCAGCGGCAGCGAAGCAGTCGATCCCGAAGTCTCCCTCTTGCTGGGACCTTGCAAGGTCATCCCGCGCGAATATCCGCAGATCAGGTGCCGCAGCATCGACCTGCTCGCCGCCGATAGCGCATCCTCCACGATCGAGGGGCTCCTTCTCGAACCCGGCATGCCGCGCGCCTCCCGTGCCATCGCCTATCGTGGCGGGTATCGCTGGGAGCAGAGTTACGAGCGTGGTTGGCTGCCGGCAAGAGTCGCGAAAACCGTGCGGCAACGTGGCGTTTACCTCATCACTGGCGGTATGGGCGGCATTGGCCTGACACTGGCTGCCCACCTGGCCGAGACCCGACATGGGCGAATCGCATTGGCGGCCCGCACCCCGCTGCCCGATCGGTCTCTGTGGCCTGAGTGGCTTCAGACGCACGATGGGGACGACGATACCTGCCGGCGGATTCGCCAAGTGGAAAGGATCGAGGCTCTTGGCGGTGACGTTCTTCCCGTTGTCGCGGATGTGTGTGATCAAGCCTCGATGCAGCAGGCAATCCGGCAGGTCCGCGATCACTTCGGTCCTATCAACGGAGTGATCCATGCTGCGGGAATCGTGGAACCGGGTCTGCTTCAACTCAAGACGCAGGCCGCGGCTGACCGCGTGCTGGCTCCTAAAGTAGATGGCACTCTCATTCTCGATTCACTGTTGAAAGACGAGCCTCTCGATTTCCTGGTGCTCTGCTCTTCGATCAATGCCATTTGCGGCGTTGCCGGATCGATTGACTACACGGCCGGCAACTGCTTCCTCGACGCGTTCGCGGCCTCCCGCTTCCACGGCAGCCAGGCAAAGGTTGTTTCCATCAACTGGGACGCTTGGCGAGAAGTTGGCATGGCCTTCAAGAGGCGCCCGGGCTCCGATCAACCAGAGTGGAAGGATCGGGAGTATGAGGAGATCGCGATCACCCCTGGCGAAGGAGTGGCGGCATTCGAGCGCATCTTGGCGTCCGGGCTGCCGCAGGTAGCAGTCATCCCCCGGGACCTCGATCGCCTGCTCGAGGAATCAGAGACCAGCCTCGCATCTTTGGCTAGTCCGGCTGCTTCTACGCCCGCCGCCGAGAAGCAGAACAGGGATCAGGCGCTCCATTCCCGGCCGGATTTGGCATCTGTTTATGTGGCTCCTGAAACCGAATTTGAGCGCCTGATGGCGGAGATCTGGAGTGAATCGCTGGGCATTCGCGAGGTCGGCATTGACGATAATTTCTTTGAACTGGGAGGCCACTCGCTGCTCGCCATCGCGGTACTGTCCCAGGCGCGGACAACCTTCGGTGTTGCACTTCCACTGCGCGTGATCTTCGATCGCCCGACGGTCCGGTTGTTATCCGAGCAACTGGAGACGCTTCTCTGGGCCACATCGCGTCCGGCTCTATCGGGCGATGAACTGGAGCAGCGCGAAGAGATTGAGCTTTGACCGGGTCCGCACGCTGGCGGTTAAAAGGTTCGGCGGGAGTGTATGAATCCGCTATGTTTCGCATTCACCATGATAGGAAGGCTCGATGAATCCTTGGATTATCTATAGCCAGCCCAGACCTTCAGCGAGTCTTCGGCTTTTTGCGTTTCCTCATGCCGGCGGCGGATCGGGCGGCTTTCGTAACTGGGCCAATCGCCTTGGCGACGAAATCGAATTGGGTTATGTGCAATTGCCGGGCCGGGAATCCAGGTTCCGGGAAGCACCCTACAGCTCAATCCCCGAGTTGATGCCGGCACTGGCCGACGCCCTCAGCCCGCATTTGGATCGGCCTTTTGCCTTCTATGGTCACAGTCTTGGCGGCAGGATCGCCTTTGAAGCAATGCGGGAACTCAGGCGCCGGGGCGACAAAGAGGCCGCCCATCTTTTCATGGCGGCATGTCCTGCGCCGCAACTGCCATGGCCGCTCCCGTTCATGCACGGTCTTGACACAGCTCAGTTCCTCGAAGAGATGCAGAAGCGATATGGCGGCATCCCTCAGCAGATTCTTGAGGAGGAAGAGTTGTGTGCCTTGCTGCTACCGATGCTGCGGGCCGACATTACAATGCTAGAAACCTACTCGTACGTCGAGGAGGCGCCCCTGGATGGTGGAATTACCGTGTTCGGTGGTCTTGAGGACCGCATGGTCAAGGAATCTTCCCTGGCGCCATGGCGGCTCGAGACCAGCGGTGCTTTTCGCCTTCAGATGGAGGCCGGAGACCACTTCTTCCCGCAATCGGCGCAATCCCGTTTACCCGAATCCGTCGCTGCTGAGCTAACTCGCGTTGCCAGGGTGAACCAACAAATATGAGTTCAGCTGAATCTATTCCGGGCCGTTTCGCGCAGCTCTCTCCGCTGAAGCAGGCGGTGCTCGCCATCGAGGAACTGCAGGCGCGGCTGACTGCTGCCGAGCAGGCCCGCAACGAGCCGATTGCCATCATCGGAATGGGATGCCGATTTCCGGGCGCAAACGACATTGCGAGCTTCTGGAGATTACTCGAGACCGGAAGCGATGCGGTGCGAGAGGTTCCGGAATCGCGATGGAAAATTGACGACTATTACGATCCGAATCCGGATGCGCCTGGAAAAATGTCGAGCCGCTGGGGTGGGTTTCTCGATGCGATCGACCAGTTCGATCCGGAATTCTTCGGAATATCGCCGCGGGAAGCGACGTTTATGGACCCGCAGCAGCGACTGTTACTGGAAGTGTCGTGGGAGGCTCTTGAGAACGCGGGGCAGAGCCCGCGCGACCTGTCGGCTTGTCAAACCGGGATCTTCGTTGGCTTGACCAGCGACGAATACGCGCAGTTGTCCTATCGCGACGGAGATCTTTCCCGGTTTAATGCATACTTTGCATCTGGAACCGCACGCAGCATCGCGGGCGGACGTATCTCGTATGTCCTCGGCGTGGAAGGGCCGAACATGTCGATCGATACCGCCTGCTCCTCTTCGCTGGTGGCGCTGCACTCGGCCTGCATGCACCTGCGCACGCGCGAATGCCGCATGGCTTTAGCCGGCGGGGTTACGGTCGTTCTCTCGCCGGAGATCGGTATTGCTTTTTCCAAGGCGCACATGATGGCCGCCGATGGCCGGTGCAAGGCATTCGACGCGCGTGCGGACGGGTTCGTGCGCGGCGAAGGCTGCGGTGTGGTGGTGCTGAAGTGTCTCTCCGACGCCCTGACCGATGGCGACCACATTCTCGCCCTCATTCGCGGTTCAGCGGTGAATCAGGACGGGCGCAGCAGTGGGATGACGGCCCCCAATGGCGCTGCCCAGAAGGCGGTGATCCGGACGGCGCTCAAGCATGCCGGGGTGCGGCCAGAGCAGATCGGTTATGTGGAAGCGCATGGCACCGGCACCTCGCTGGGCGATCCGATCGAGGCCCATGCCTTGGCCCAGGTGCTCGGATCCGGGCGCGACAAGGAGAATCCTTTAGTGATCGGCTCGGTGAAGACCAACCTGGGCCATCTGGAAGCAGCCGCTGGAATCGCGGGATTGATCAAGGCCGTCCTGGTGCTCGAGCACGAGCAGATTCCGGCGCACCTGCATTTTGAGCAGATGAACCCGCACATCGACTGGGGCGGGGTGCCGGTGGAGATTCCGCTGCGGGCAAGACCATGGCCCCGGAGTGAGCGCCGCCGCCTGGCCGGCGTGAGTTCTTTCGGATTCAGCGGCACAAACGCGCACGTCATCCTGGAAGAGGCCCCGCAGCAAACTCCGCCCGAGCCGCACTATGAGCCTCCTCTGCATCTGCTCGCGGTCTCTGCGCGAACTGAATCGGGGTTGCGCAAGCTGGGTGAGAGTTATGCCGAGGCACTCGGCAAAGCCGAAGTCCCGGCCGGAGATTTCTGCTTCAGCATCAATGCGGGCAGAGCCCACTTCGAATACCGCCTGGCGGTGAGTGGCTCATCGCGCGAACAGCTGCGCGAGGCTTTGCTAAAGGCTCTGCCGGGACGCCATGTTGTCGACCGTGAAGGCGTACGCCCGGTCTTTCTGTTTCCCGGACAGGGCGCGCAATACTCCAACATGGGCAAGCAGTTGTTCGAAAGCCATCCGGTGTTCCGCTCCGCCATCGAGCAATGTGCCAAGCTGCTGGAGAGTGAACTCGAAACCCCACTCCTCGACGTCCTGTGGGGCGCTTCAACCCCTCTGCTCGATCAAACGGCCTATAGCCAGCCCTGCCTGTTCGCAATCGAATACGCCCTTTCCGTGTTGTGGCGCAATTGGGAAGTCGAGCCAGCCGCTGTGTTAGGGCACAGCGTGGGCGAATATGTCGCTGCTTGCGTAGCGGGCGTCTACTCACTTTCCGATGGACTGAAGCTCATCTGCCGCCGCGGCCGGCTTATGCAGGGCGCCAGCGGCTGCGGTGTCATGTCCGCCATCCACGCTCCGGAGAACCGTATTCGCGAGGCTCTCAGCGGTCTGGAGCAACGGGTGTCGATCGCCGCGATCAACGCACCCGACAGTGTGGTGATCTCCGGCTATGAGGAAGAGGTCAAGATTGCCGAAGACCGGCTGCTGCAGGCCGGCTTCACCGCTCGACGCCTGAACGTTTCCCACGGGTTCCACTCGCCGCAGATGAATGCTATGCGGACCGAGTTTGCAGAGGTTGTGGGGGAGATCACATTTCAATCGCCGCAGATGCGCATCATTTCAAGCGTCACCGGCCGAGCCGTCAGCGGCAACGAGATGAGCCAGCCTGCTTACTGGCGTCGCCAGGTTTCTGAGCCGGTGTTGTACCGCGCCGCGATCGAAACCCTGCGCGAGTCGGGCGATAGGGTCTTTCTTGAAGTGGGACCCGGAACCGTATTGACAGGATTGGGCCAGCAATGCGTCGATGTTCCGCAGGCGGCTTGGCTGGCATCGATCCGCCCCGGTCGCGATGAATGGCCCGATATGCTCAACAGCCTTGCGCAGCTGTATGTTCGCGGCGCTGACATCGACTGGTCTGCCTTCGACGAGCCCTTCGGCCGGCGTAAAGTTCCGCTACCCACGTACCCTTTTGAACGCCAGCGTTATTGGATCACGCCGCCTCTTCGGAGTTCCGGACCCATACCGGCACCACTTGTGCAGCAAGCGCGCCCTTATCCGGAGAGGACTCCAGCGGATACCCATCCGGAGTCGAGCTCTACCGATCAATGGTTCTATCAGATCGCCTGGAACGAAAGCGATTTTCCTGTTGCCGCTCCCGCGCCTGCGCGCCTTCACTGGATATTGCTGGCAGATGAGACGGGTGTAGCTAGGCAGTTGGCCGAACGCATTCGATCCGCGGGCTGTTCGTGCGAGCTGATCGACAAAAATCGGTTCGACGAAGACAGGCCAGAAAGACAGCGTGTCCTGAACCAGTCGAAACCGTCCCCGACGGGAATCGTCGATATGCGTTGCATGGACAACGTGGAAGGTTCCACCGAACGGTCTTGCATGGCGCTCGTCAATCTGATTGCGGAGGTCTCACAGATCGAGCCCGCTGAAGTGTCGGTGTGGAGCGTGACACAGGGCGCAGTCGCGACAGGCCAAGAGGCGAATCCGGTTCTACCATGGCTGGCGCCTGCCTGGGCCCTTGGACGCACGCTCGCTTCTGAACATCCGGAGTTCTGGGCCGGGATGGTGGATCTCGATCCGGGCGCAAATCCTTCTGAGAATGCGGACCTGCTGTGGAGGCAACTGAACGCGCCCGACAGCGAGGATCAAGCGGCATTCCGAAAGGGCGCTCGCCTCGTCGCTCGCCTGGTGCGGTACATGCCACCGCCGGCCAAGAGCCTGAATTTGCGTAGTGATGCATCGTATTTAATTACCGGCGGATATGGCGGACTTGGTTTGGAACTTGCACGGTGGATGGGTGAGCAAGGGGCCCGAACGATCATTCTCGCCGGCCGGACCGCATTGCCCCCTCGCTGCGAGTGGCCTGGAATTCTAGCCGAAGATCCCCAGCACCGGGCAATCTCGGCGATCCTCGATCTGGAGAGAGCAGGCCTCAAGGTAGAGACTGCTGCTATCGATGTCGGAGACGCGAAGGCCCTTTCAGAGTTCCTGCAGTCGTATAAGGACCAGGGCCGGGAGCCGATTCGAGGGATCCTTCATGCCGCGGGCGTTGCCGAGCACGCTTTGGTTTCCAAGTCGACATCAACCACCTTCCGGAATGCGTTTCGAGCCAAGGTGGATGGGACCTGGCATCTGCACAGCGCGCTTTTGGAAACATCAATTGATTTTTTCGTCACCTTCTCCTCTGCCTCTTCAGTATTGAGTTCGCCGCGTCTGGGCTCTTATGCTGCGTCAAATGCTTTCCTGGATGCAATGGCTGCCTACCGTACCAGCAAAGGCTTCCCTTCGCTGAGCGTGAACTGGGGAGCCTGGACGGGCGTTGGCATGGCGGCAAAGCCGGGCGTCACTGCCACGGCAGATACGCTCGACAGCGGTATGACCGGCTTGAGCGTCGAACAGGGACTAGCTTGTCTGGGCAGATTGATGGCCGGCTCCAAGGGCCAGGTCTGTGTATTGCCGCTGGACTGGAATCGGTGGGCAAAACTGTACCCGGCATACATGGCCAAGCCATTCTTCGCCGAGCTGCAGCAGGAAAATACGACGGAGCCGGCGCCCAGCCGTTCATCCAAAGCTGCGAACGAACTGCTCGATCGTTTGAAGGACACACCCGAATCGATGCGCGTGGACAGAATCAGAGAGTTCGTCGAGAAGGCTGCGGCTCACCTTCTTGGCTTTCCTCCTGGCCATTGGCTCGATCCTTTGCAGCCTCTGAACGAGGTCGGTTTGGACTCCCTGATGGCGGTCGAACTCGGCAAGGCAGTTGGGGCCGGCGTCGGGAGAAGCTTGCCGGCGACTTTGCTCTTTAACTACCCGACGGTCGAAGACATCAGCACGTATCTTTCGAAACTGCTCTTCCCTGCTCCATCCGTGGCGCAACCGGTCAAACGGCTGCCTGGAGCAAAGCGGAGCGCGTGGGACGACATCGGCGATCTGTCCGACGAAGAGGTCGATCGCAAGCTGGCAATGAATTGGAATCCCGCCCATGAGTGATTTTCAAGAGCGCGTTCTAAGCCTCTCACCGAAGCGGTTGATGCTGCTTGCGCTCGATCTGCAGTCGCGGATCGACGAGTTGGAGAAGCAGCAGTCCGAGCCGATTGCTGTGGTCGGTATTGGTTGCCGTATTCCGGGCGCGGAGAATGGACCAGACGGCTTCTGGCGCCTGTTGGAGCAGGGCAAAGACGCGATTAGCGAAGTGCCCCCCGACCGCTGGGATGCCGACGCCTATTACGACGCGAATATCGATTCGCCCGGACGAATGTACACCAGGCGCGGAGGATTTCTTTCTCATATCGACCAGTTCGACGCACCGTTCTTTGGAATCGCCGGCCGCGAAGCAGTTGGTATGGATCCACAGCAGCGCATGCTGCTCGAAGTTTGCTGGGAAGCTGTCGAGCATGCCGGCTACTCGCCGCGAATGTTGGCCGGTACCGCGACAGGCGTATTTGTCGGCATCTGCTCGAACGATTATCAAACCATGCTGCTGGCGAGGGGCGATGAGGCGATTGATGGCTATCTTGCCAGCGGCACCTCGGCAAGCATTGCAGCCGGACGAATCTCCTACACGCTCGGATTACAGGGTCCGAGCATGGCAATCGACACCGCTTGTTCGGCATCCCTGGTAGCAGTCCATCTAGCCTGCCGCAGCCTCCGCGCGCGGGAGTGCGAGATGGTGCTGGCCGGTGGAGTCAATGCGATTCTGTCGCCCGCAACCACGATTGCCCTGTCCAAGGCGCATATGATGGCGCCCGACGGAGCATGCAAGACCTTCGACTCACGCGCCGACGGCTTCGTGCGCGCCGAAGGATGCGGCATCATCCTGCTGAAACGGCTCTCGGACGCCGTATCGAATCGCGATCATATTCTGGCCCTGATTCGCGGCTCGGCCGTAAATCAGGACGGCCGAAGCAGCGGCATGACAGCGCCGAACGGGACGGCCCAGGAAGACGTGATCCGGTCAGCGCTGGTCGCAAGCGGAGTTCAGCCCCACGAGATTGGTTATGTAGAAGCGCATGGCACAGGGACTTCTCTGGGAGATCCGATCGAAGCCCATGCGCTGGCAGCGGTGCTGGGACCGGGGCGGAGTGCGGACGATCCTTTAGTGGTGGGATCCGTGAAGACCAACCTGGGGCACATGGAATCGACCGCAGGCGTTGTGGGATTGATCAAGACGGTGTTGGCGCTGGAGCATGAGCAGATACCGGCGCACTTGCATTTCCGCGAACTAAACCCACACATCGACTGGGGCACCGTGCCTGTAGAGATCCCATTGGCAAAGAGGCCCTGGCCAAGAGGGACGAAACGGCGCTTGGCCGGAGTCAGTTCTTTCGGCTTCAGCGGCACGAACGCGCACGTGATCGTTGAAGAAGCCCCCGCTCAAGGAAACATTCAGAAGGTTTTTGAACGGCCACAGCATCTGCTGACGGTCTCGGCCAGGAACGAGCAGGCTCTAAGGCAGCTGGTTCGAACGTATGGCGAGGAGCTGGATCGACGAGATGTAGGGCTCGCGGATTTCTGTTATACGGCCAACGCCGGACGGGCGCATTTCGAGCACAGGCTGGCGGTGATTGGCGGCACGCGGGAGCAAATTCAAGACCGACTTCGCGGCATAGTACCGGGGCCACCCGTAGGGGCTCGATCAAAGCTCCGGGTGGGATTTCTATTTCCCGGTCAAGGCTCACAATATGCCGGAATGGGTAAGGAGCTTCACGAGCACCAACCCGTGTTCCGGGCGGCGCTGGACGAATGTGCGGAGCACCTGGGCGCGCAACTCGATCGGCCTCTGCTCGATCTGCTCTGGGGAAACCGATCGCATTTGCTGGACGAGACGGTCTATACGCAGCCTGCGCTGTTTGCAGTGGAATACAGCCTGGCGCAATTGTGGCGCAGCTGGGGGATTGAACCTGCGTCCGTAACGGGCCACAGCGTAGGAGAGTATGTCGCGGCCTGCTTGGCGGGCGTTTACAGCCTGGCAGACGGATTGAAGCTGATTGCAGGGCGAGGACGCCTGATGCAGGGAGTGAGCGGTTCGGGAGCCATGACGGCGATATGGGCCGATGAGGGCCGCGTACGCACGGCATTGCAAAGTCTCGAAGAGAATGTAACGATCGCTGCGCTGAATGGGCCGGAAAGCGTGGTGATCTCCGGATATGTCGACGAGTTGGGCAAAGCGGAACAGCGGCTGTGCGAGAAGGGAATCAAAACGCAAAGGCTGAGAACCTCGCATGGTTTTCATTCGCCTCAGATGCGCGAGATGGAGGAAGCGTTTGAGCAGCTGGCAAGCGAGGTGCGGTTTGCCCAGCCAAGGCTGCCGCTGGTTTCGAGTGTATCGGGACGCCAGGTTGGCCCCGATGAGATGAGCCATGCGTCCTACTGGCGCCGGCAGGTGAGCCAGCCGGTGCGATTTCAGCAGGCGATGGGGAGCCTCGCGAAAAATGGCAGCGAAGTGTTTCTCGAAGTGGGCCCCGGCACCACGCTCTGCGGACTCGGACCGCAGTGCCTGAGTGAGCCGGGCCTGTTGTGGCTGCCTTCTCTGCGCAAGGGGCGGGGAGAAGGCGAACAGATGCTGGAAGGGCTCAGCCAGCTCTACACCCATGGTGCGGAGGTCGACTGGGAGGCATTCGATCAGCCCTACGCCCGGCGCAGAGTGTCCCTGCCGACTTATCCGTTCCAGCGACAACGCTATTGGGCGGATTTTGGCAGTGTCCGACGTGCTCCCAGCTCCAGGCCTCAAGATGCGCATGAAGCGAGCAGTCAGTTGGCTCACAGCGCAGTTCAGCAGGAGGCTCCGGCGGATTGGTTCTACGAGGTCTCATGGCAGCCTCAAGCAGAGCCGCCGAATCGCACACTCGATTCCGGTACCGCGCGGATCGAGAAAGATGGAGGCGCTCCGCTAGGTTGTCTCATCGTATCCGCTGACAACGATCTTGCCGCTGAATTGGCGAGTCGCATCCGAGAGCTTGGCGGAAACGCGACTTTGGCAGCCAGCGGCGAAGCAGCAAGAGCTGCACTCCTCCTTCAGACGCATACTCTGGTGCTGCATCTTGCAACTTCGGCGGCCGATAGATCTTTTGCTCCAGGCCACCTCGAAGATCTTCCGTCGCCCAGCGAGAATGCCTGCCTATGCGAAGCTCTCGAAACTGCGCAGGCGGTGCTTTCCTTTGAAAGCGGCGTACGTCTCTGGATCGTCACAACCGGAGCCCAGTTTGCTGCGCCTGCTCAGTCGCCGCTCGATTTGGAACAGGCCCCGCTGTGGGGATTCGGGAAGACCTTTGCACTGGAAAACCCCAGCTGCTGGGGTGGCCTGATCGATCTTGACCCGAGTGTCCCTGCCCGTCAGAGCGCAGCCGAGCTGCTTTCGGCAATCGGCAACCATGGCGGAGAAGATCAGATTGCCTTCAGGGGTGGTGACCGATACGCGGCTCGACTCACGCGATCGCAAGCACCCGCGCTCGCATCTGCGATCTTTGCCGGGAACAAGTCCTATATCATCACGGGCGGCCTCGGTGAACTGGGGTTGAAGACAGCATCGTGGATGGCCGATCATGGAGCGCGGAATCTGGTTTTGATTGGCCGCAGAACTGCTTCGCCCGAAGCCACGGCAGTCATTGAAGGTTTACGGCGGGCAGGCGCACGCGTCGAGGTATTTGCCGCCGATGCCGGCTCCTTATCCCAGATGATGGAAGTGTTTGATACGATCAAGAGCGCTCTGCCCCCGGTTGGCGGTGTTCTCCATGCTGCGGGCGTGCTCGACGACGGCATTATTGCACAGCAAACGCCGCAACGCTTCCATAAGGTGATGCATGCCAAAGTGGCCGGGGCATGGAATCTCGATCAGCTCACGATGCAGATGCCACTGGATTTTTTTGTGCTCTTTTCTTCGGTTGCATCCTTGATCGGTTCTGCTGGCCAGGCGAGCTATGCAGCCGCGAATGCCTACCTGGATGCACTGGCGAAAAACCGCAGAGCGGCCGGACTCCCGGCCCTCTCCATCAATTGGGGCGGATGGGCGGAGGTTGGAATGGCTGCGCGTGCCGCAGCCAGGACGCCACATCAAACGGAATATCAACTGATGCCACCCGATCTGGCGCTTGCGGCCTTGAAAAAAGCTCTCTTGATGCGCGCCGCTCAGGTTGGCATTGTCGCGATCGACTGGGCAGCGCACAGCGCGCTGCATGGAAGGCAGCCGTTCTTCAAAGATGTTCTGCCGAAAACGGTCCAGGACGGTTCGGCCAGCAGCGCTCACCGCACATCCCGCGAGCGGTTCTTGGATGTGCTTCGCGGTTCCCTGTCACCGGAGCGCAAAAGCCTTCTGACCCAATACCTGGTCGAAATACTGGCCCCGACGCTTGGCATCGAGCCTCGCACGATTCAACCATCCGAACCCATTACGGACTACGGATTGGATTCGCTGATGGCGCTTGAATTTCGAAATCGCATCAATTCGGAATTCCAGATCCAGATCCCAGCCGTACAGCTTCTGCGCGGCATGACTCTCGGAGAAGTTGTGACACGGATCGAAGCCGAGCTGCCCGAACCCGCGTCGCCGGAACCGGACACCGCAGTCTCCCGCACGGACGCTGAGTTCCCGTTATCTCTCGGCCAGCAGCAGTCGTGGTTCGGGCACAAATTCATGCCAGACTCGGCGCCGAACAATATCGGACTGACCGCCCGGGCAGGTCCTCGCCTTGACTTCCAGGCATTTGAAAAAGCCGTGGCCAAGCTGATGCTTCGGCACGCGGCACTGCGCACAATTTTTTTCCAGAACGAATCGGGCATCCCGATGCAGCGGGTGCTGCCTGGGCCCTTCCGCCTCGTCGCTCTGATCGATGCCAGCCGCTGGAGCGACGACGAGATCAAAAAGGAGATCCACAAGGATTTTGGCCAGCCACTGGCGCTCGACCAACCGATGTTCCGGGTCACGGTCTTCCGTCGCCCTGAGGAGGACGTGCTCTTCTTCAAGCTCGACCACATCATTCTCGATCACTGGTCCGTACGTTTGTGCATTGAAGACCTCAGAGAATTTTATATCTCCGAGCTTACTGGCACCCATCCTCGGCTGGAGCCGCTGCCAGCAGAGTATCGGGAGTTCGTCGAGTGGGAAACCAATTTCATTGAGAGTCCAGAAGCGGCAAAAGCCTGGGAATATTGGAAGCAGAAACTTGGCGGTCAATTACCGGTACTGAAGCTTCCATCTTCAGGCGAGCGGCCACAGATTCTGGTTTCTCGCGGGCGGGCGCTTCGGCTTGCATTCAGCAAAGATCACTGGACGGGCATACAGCGAATTTCAAGAGAAAACCGCACAACCGGATACTCTGTTCTGCTTGCGGCGTTCCAGGTTCTGCTCTATCGCTACACCGCTCAGACGGACATCGTGATCGGTACCTCCGTAGCCGGCCGCGAAGATCCGAGATGGGCGAGTGTCGTCGGGCTTTTCATCAATGTGCTGGGATTGCGTTGCAACCTCTCCGGCAACCCGACATTCAGTGAGTACCTGGTTCAGGTGCGCGACACCGTATGGGAGGCGCTCGAGCATCAGAATTTTCCGCTCTCGTTGCTCCTGATGAAGATACGGCAACCGCGTACTCTGGAACGAATTCCTATCTTCCAGTCGTTTTTCAACTTTCTAACCGATCGCTCCGGAGACCTTCGCACTCTATTCATGGGCATCGAGGATCGGGCGATTGACTTTGGCTTCTCCAAGCTGCATCCGTTCATGGTCGTTCCGCAACAGGAAGGACGGCTTGAAATCTCCCTGCAATTAGGCGAAATGGATGGAACATTGTTTGGATACCTCAACTACAACTCCGATGTGCTCGACCACTCGATTGCAGAAACCATGGCTTCTGACTATTGCCGTTTACTCGACGCCATCCTCGGCGATCCCCAGATACACATTGACCAATTGCTGCCTGGTGTCTCATCGGACGCGGCTCAGCGCGAAAACATTCTGCTGTAGGAAGTCAGAACGGATTCCGCCAACCCGACGGGAGAAATAGCTATTCTGCCGGCGATTGGTTTAAGGCACTCATTGATCCAGTCCTCTTTTTTGACAGGAACTTTACGCGGATATAAAGACATGAACGCATTCTTACTTGAAGAACGGTTGCTTTCGCTTGACACGGTGCATGACTGCCGGGTCGTAGGACGGCGCACGGTCGGCGAATCCAGGCAAGGATCCGAGCCCGAGCGGCTCGTAGGCTATGTCGTGCCCGCAGCGGTCGTACGGCCCGAGCGCATCGGCGAATGGATTCGCTCGCTTCTGAAGCACTGTTCTGAGGAAGACAGCAGCACCGATGCCGCGACCGGGTGCGATCTGGTCGCTCTATCACGGCTGCCGCTCACGGCTGAAGGCCAGATCGACGGGGACTTGCTTGCCATCCAGCCGGTTCTCAATGAACAGTTGGTGCGCCGCTGGGAAGATGGGCTCAGGAGCCTTGCTGGCATAAAGGACGCAATGGTGACCGTAGAGCTCGACCATCAACCCTTACCACAAATCCACTATTCAGAATTGTTTTCCCAACCAAGCGAGCCGGAGGACAGCCCGAGTTCACCTCCAGCGATCAGCCAACCGGAAAAGCACATCGAGCCGCCATCGAACAGCGCCTCAGCACAAAGCGTGTCCATCAGTCATGGCGGGGCAATCAAGGGACCCGATGAACTGCCGCGCCTGCTCGGCGAAACTCTCAAACTTTCGGCCGAGCGACATCCCGATCACGGCTTGCGCATTCTCCTCAGTCGATCGGAGCTGTTCTTTTCTTATCCTGAACTCCTGGATCGCGCTTATCGCGTTCTGGGAGGGCTTCAACGGGCTGGTCTGCGGCCCGGCGACCGGGTCATCTTTCAATTCATCGAGAACCAGGATTTCCTGATTGCATTCTGGGCATGCATTCTGGGCGGCGTTGTGCCGGCGCCTTTGTCGCCTTTGCGCCCGGGGATGAGCACCACGGCAAGCAAGCTGGGCCAGGCCTGGAAGATTCTCGATGCTTCGATGGTTCTGAGCACCCGGGAACTCGGGCCGCACATCAAGGAGTTGTTGGGCTCGGGGAACCTGCCGGAAGCGCGGGTGGAGTGCGTGGAAGATCTCAGCCAATCCGACGCCGGAGTAGCGCACATTGGTGACGCTGAGGATCTGGCTCTCATCATGCTGACTTCGGGAAGTACCGGGGTTCCGAAAGCAGTCATGCTGAGCCATCGCAATCTAATTCGACGGTCAGCGGGTTCGGCGCAAATGAACGGTTTCTCCAGTAATGCCGTGACGCTGAATTGGATGCCGCTCGATCACGTTGCGGGAATTGTCTACTTCCATTTGCGCGACGTGTTCCTTGGATGCCAACAGGTTCACGCTGCGACGGACCTGGTAACGCAAGATCCACTGATCTGGCCGGAGTGGGTTGACAGATACCGGGTGACGACAACCTTTGCCCCAAACTTTGCTTTCGCCCTGGTAAACGATCGCTGCGAAGAAATCGCCGCAAGGGCTCGTACGCCGACCGGTGTTTGGGATTTGAGCTGCCTGCGCTATCTGCTGAACGGTGCCGAGGCAATTGTGCCACGTACGGCCCGCCGGTTCCTCCAGATCCTTGCGCCCTATGGACTCCCGCCGACCGCCATGTGGCCGGTTTGGGGCATGTCCGAAACCTCATCGGGCACTCTCTATTCCGACGCATTCCGGCTGGAATCGAGCAGCGACGAGGACCCATTTGTCGAAGTTGGCCGGCCGATCCCGGGTTTTTCCATACGCATCGTGGATGACAAAGAGCAACCCATCGCCGAGGGCACGACCGGTAGCTTGCAAGTGAAGGGCGATCAGGTAACGACCGGCTACTACCATCGGCCAGACCTCGATGCTGAGTCGTTTACCGAAGACGGCTGGTTCAGAACCGGGGACCTGGGTTTTCTATCGCGCGGCAGGCTGACCATCACCGGACGCGAGAAAGACGTCATTGTCATTAACAGCGTCAATTACCCATGCCACGAGATTGAAGGTTTAGTAGAAGAAATCGACGAGATAGAAACCTCCTTCACCGCTGCTTGCGCAGTGCGCGACTCGGACGCAAAGACAGACCGGCTGGCAATCTTCTTTCATCCGGTGTCTGGCTGCGAAGCAATTTCCCCAGAACTAATTCGGACGATCCGGGGAGCTGTTTCCCGGCGGCTGGGCGTGAGCCCGGATTACCTGCTCCCAGTAGAACGAGAGGCGATACCAAAGACAAATATTGGTAAGATCCAACGCCCGCAGTTGGCCAAGAGCTTTGCCCAGGGTGACTTCCTGGATGTGCTGCGGCGCGTCGAAGTACTGATGGGCGGGGCTAACACCCTTCCCGACTGGTTTTTCCAACCAGTTTGGCAGCGTGCCGACTTGCGCGGCCGGCGGGAGACGGGGCCGGTGCTGATATTCGCCGACTCTCGAGGCCTGGGAGCGCATCTGCAGCAAACAATCGTTGCGGCCGGCGGCAAATGCGTACTCGTCTTCCAGGCCAGCGAATTCGCCGAAGAAGCCGATCGGTTGAGCATCGATCCGGCGAACAGCGACCACTACCGGAGAGCCCTTGAAGTGCTGGGCGGGCGAGGCTTCGAGCCACAGTCGATCGTGCATTTCTGGACCTACGGTGAAGATCCAACGCGCCCGAAGGGAGTGGAAGAGATCGAAGACACCCAGGAAACGGGAGTGCTGAGCGTACTGCGCCTGGCGCAAGCGCTGAACTCAGCCGAACCGCCGCCGACGAGCGGACTGGCCGTACGGCTGACCGTGGTCAGTAATCGTCTGCAATCGGTGGAGGATGGGGCGAGTCCTCGGGAGAACCACGCGCTGGCCTTCGAAAAGGCTTCTCTTCTTGGCTTGCTCAAGACCATCCCGCAGGAAAATCCGACTCTCGCCTGCTGCCATCTCGACGTGCCGCTTGCCGCCAACGAGGAAAACGCGTCCCTCCTATTGAGCGAACTGAGTTCCCAAACGCGCGACGCGGAGGTAGCGTATCGCAGCGGCCGCCGCTGGGTACGAAGACTGGAACGGGCCGATCTTCGCGCCCAGCCTCCCGGTCCATTGCCGATCGAAAAGGGCGGCCTCTATCTTCTAAGCGGTGGCCTGGGCGGGATCGGCCTGGAATTAGCCAAATATCTGCTCAAGCACTTTCAGGCCAGCCTCATCCTGGTAGGCCGGAGGAAACTTGATGACGGCGACCGCCAGGCCTCCCTGAAATCGCTCGAAGTTCTGGCTTCCGTTGCCAAGGGCAACGTGCAATATGCCGCGGTCGATGTAGGGGATTCGCAGGGCTTATCGGAGGTCGTCGGGCAGGCCGAAGAGCGTTTCGGCCGCGCGCTTGCGGGCGTATTCCATTTGGCCGGCTTGTTTCACGAGAGCACTGTGGCAGAGGAAACTGCGGCCGGGATGCGTAGAATCCTGCATCCCAAGCTGAAGGGGGCTTTGGCCTTGCATCAATTGATCGAGAGACGAGCCGGCGCGCTCTTTGTCTCTTTTTCTTCTGTCAACGGCTTTATGGGCGGTTACGGGGTGAGCGCGTACGCCGCTGCGAACTCTTTGCTCGAAGCCTTCTCAGAGTTCCAGCGCGGGTCCACCCATGTGAAAGCCTACTGTGTGTCCTTTAGCCTCTGGGACGACGTTGGCATGAGCCGCGGATATGTCATGAAAGACCTGGCGCGGGAACGCGGCTTTTATGCGATCTCCGCTCGCCAGGGGCTCGCTTCCTTGCTGGCGATTTTGCATCGTCCTCCGGGCCATCGATTGGTAGGCCTGGACGGAAGCAATTTCGATGTACGCCGGCTAAGTCGCGATCTCTCCCTGCCTGCACAATCACTGGCCGCATGGGTGAGCGGAGATTCGCATAGGATCGCCGAGCTCAGTGCGCGGCCATCTGCATTGCAGATGGGCATCGAGGATCGATTTGGCACTCCAGCCCTTTGCAGTTTGAAAAAAGCGCCTTCCGCGATGACCAGCAGTGCGGGCGAGATCGACCGTACCAAGGGTTTATTGCTCTCGCCTACGGGCGTTCAGGCCGGCGGCGGAAACGTACCCCCGGGAGACGACCTCGAAAGGACTATTGCGGCTATCTGGCGCGAGGTGTTAAGAGTGGAGCAATTAGGCGTTACCGACAATTTCTTTGACCTCGGAGGCAGTTCGCTGGCCATGGGTCAGGCGAATGGACGCTTGCAAGAAGCGCTGCAGCGCAAGATCTCGATGACCGAAACATTCCAGTATTCGACCGT